>DATGUX010000357.1:0-18799 GCA_035300985.1 Fodinibius sp. | reverse complement strand
TGACGAAGGAGATGTTGTACGCAAAGGACAGGTACTGTTTAAGCTTAACAGTGAAGAGTATGAGCAGCAGGTACGTTCGGCCGAAGCTGATGTCAAGGCTGCAAAAGCGGGTATAAGCACCGCCGAGGATGAAGTTCAACGGCTAAGCAAACTGGCTGAAAAAGATATTATAAGTGACTATCAGCTTCAATCTGCTAAAAATAAACTTCTCACTCAGCAATCTGCTCTTGCCCAAGCCGAAGCTGCACTAAAAAATGCGCAGGTTAACTTAAACTATACCCGTGTCAACAGTCCTACTAACGGCGTAATCGGTAACATCCCCTACCGCATTGGAAGTCTGGTGAGCAGTACTATCAGCAAGCCACTGACCATTATTTCCGATATTTCTGAAGTCTATGCCTACTTTTCGATGAGTGAGCGCGAGTTACTTGAGATGTCAAAAAGCGTTGCCGGAGAAGGCGGTAACCAAACCCTGGAACAACGGATTGCTGAGATGCCTAAAGTTGACCTGCTGCTGCCCGATCAATCCACTTATAAACACCAAGGCGTCATAAAACTGGCCAGCGGACTTATTAACACCCAGACGGGATCTGCTTCTTTTCGCGCCGTCTTTCCTAATCCCGGAAAAATACTCCGCAGTGGCGGATCGGCGAAAGTTCAAATTCCTTTCCGGAAAGAATCTTCAATCGTGATTCCTAAGAAATCAACCTACGAAATTCAAAATAAACGATTTGTTTATACCGTGGCTGACAGTAATACCGTAGAAAGCACGCCTATCACCACGCTTCCGCTATCTACGCCTAAACTGTTTGTAGTTGAAGAAGGCCTTTCTGCCGGCGACAAGATTGTGACAACCGGTTTAACCAAGCTACAGGATAAAGCCAAAATTGTTCCTCAGTCTGTAAATGCTGACAGCCTTTATCAATCGCTGACGGTTAAAGATCAGAAAAAATAAAGCTGAAGTTTTTTTCCACCGTATAATACCGAAAGCTCCAAAAATTTTTAAGCTTCTAAATTAAAAACAATGCTAAAACGATTTATCGAACGACCGGTTTTATCAACGGTCATATCTATTATTATCGTTATTCTGGGAGCACTGGGCTACTCTTCGCTGCCCGTCTCCCTTTATCCCGAAATTGCCCCTCCAACCATCCAGGTTACGGCTACTTATCCGGGAGCTAACGCTGAAACAGTCTTAAACAGTGTCATCGCCCCGCTGGAAGAACAGATTAACGGGGTTGAGGGCATGACCTATATTACCTCTACGGCCAGTAACAGCGGTCGGGCACAAATTCAGGTTTATTTTGAATTGGGTACCGATCCCGATATTGCAGCGGTGAACGTCCAAAACAGGGTATCCCAAGCCACCAACCTGCTCCCGCAGGAGGTAACCCAAACCGGCGTAACGACCCAGAAACAACAAACAAGTCGGTTGCTGATCTTTACCCTCTATAGTCCGGAGGGGCAACATGACGGTACTTTTATAGAAAACTACGCTCGCATTAACCTGATTCCCCGCCTTCAGCGCATTAATGGAGTAGGTACTGCTGATGCTTTTGGTGCCAATACTTATGCCATGCGAATCTGGATGAAGCCTGACGTGATGGCTTCCTATAATCTGGTCCCCAACGATGTCATCCAGGCACTTAACGAGCAAAGTTTTGTAGCAGCTCCGGGCGCCCTCGGCCAAAACAGCGAACAGTCTTTCGAATATACGATGAAATATAAGGGACGTCTTTCTGAGGTACCCGAATATAAGGACATCATTATTCGAGAGGGCTCAGAGAACTCTGAAATGCTGCGCCTTGGAGATGTAGCAGATGTAGAGCTGGGAGCCGAAACCTATTCGGTGGTCAGTACCGCTAACGGGTGGCCCAGTGTAGGAATGTTCATTTCGCAAACAGCGGGCTCAAATGCCCAGGAAGTGGTAGAAAATGTGAAAGCCGAAATTGAAGAAGCAGCCAAATCATTTCCGGAAGGCATTGAATACGCCACTGTTTTTGATGCCAACAGCTTTCTTTCTGCCTCGATCGATAAAGTATATTCTACCCTTATTGAGGCTTTCATCCTTGTCTTTATCGTGGTTTTTATCTTTCTCCAGGATTGGCGAACTACGCTCATCCCGGCTATTGCCGTACCGGTATCCCTCATTGGTACCTTCTTTTTCCTGAACGTTTTTGGCTACAGCATAAACCTGCTGACTCTATTCGCAATGGTGTTAGCTATCGGTATTGTGGTGGATGATGCCATTATTGTCGTTGAGATTATTCACGCCAAACTGGAAGAGGGTGCTGAATCAGGCATTGAAGCCGCCGTTGAAGGTATGAAGGAGATTGCCGGCGCCATTGTATCAATTACACTGGTGATGTCGGCCATATTTGTACCTGTAACTTTTATTAGCGGCTCTACCGGCGTCTTCTTTCAGCAATTTGGTATTACGCTGGCCGTGGCAATTATCATATCGGCCCTTAACGCACTGACCCTAAGTCCCGCTCTTTCAGCGTTATTTTTGAAGCCGGAACACAATAATAAAAATAAAGAGGACCTCAGCTATATTGAGAGGTTCCATACCGCTTTCGATTCTGGCTTTAATAAAACGAAACGGCGATATAAAGAGTCACTTGGTTTTCTTACCCGATACGGGTGGACCTCCGTCGTTGCGATCATCGCTTTTATGGGCCTCTTCTGGGTCCTCATCCAGATTACACCGAGCGGCTTTGTGCCCGATGAGGATCAGGGTACCTTTTTCGCCAACATCAGCCTGCCTCCCTCATCATCTCTTGATCGAACACAGAAAGTGCTCGATCAGGTGGACGATATCCTGGGGAATATGGATGTGGTTGACTCTCGCTTAGCAATTTCAGGCTTTGGTATTATTAGTGGTTCCGGAAGCCAGTACGGCTTTGTCGTGGGTGAATTAAAACCCTGGGATAAGCGTGAGAAAAGCGTTAATGATGTTATTGCTGAGCTGCGCAAAAAAACGGCCGGCATTAAGGAAGCTGATATTGCTTTCTTTGCACCCCCGGTTATCTCAGGCTTTGGTAATACCAGTGGCTTTACGGTTAGCGTGCAGGACCTATCCAGTGGTGAGCTTAGCGAACTTGACAAAGTTAGCAAGCAAGTGCAGGGCGCCCTTTTTCAGCGGCCCGAGGTACAGTATGCCACCTCGTACTTTAATACCAACTATCCGCAGTATATGGTCAATGTGGATGAAGCCAAGGCTCAACGCGCCGGCTATTCCGTTCAGTCAATTCTGAATGTTATGCAGGCTTATTATGGAGGACTTTACGTTTCTAACTTCAACCGCTTTGGTAAACTTTATCGGGTGTACGTTCAGGCTGATCCCGATGCACGGGCTTCCAAGGAGAGCCTGCAGAATATATCCGTGCGTAACCAACAGGGCGAAATGGCGCCCCTCAGCTCCTTTGTGGACTTAGAGCGCGTTTACGGGCCTCAAAATATATCGCGCTTTAACCTCTATAATTCAGTGGAACTTACCGGTGCTACCAATCCCGGCTACAGCTCCGGTGATGCCATCAATGCCATTAAAGAGGTATTCGAAGAACAGGTCCCTGACGATTACGGTTATTCCTTTTCAGGATTAACGCGCGAAGAGGAACAATCCAGCGGACAGGAAGTAATCATTTTCGCACTGAGTCTGCTCTTCATCTACTTCCTGTTAAGCGCCCAGTACGAAAGCTATATTCTTCCCTGGTCGATTATTCTGCCTCTCCCGATAGGATTGGCCGGCTCGTTTATCTTTGCCAATATTTTTGGCGTGGCTAACAACATCTATCTCCAAATATCGGCTATTATGCTGATGGGACTCTTGGCCAAAAACGCTATTCTTATCGTAGAGTTTGCGCTGGAGCGCCGCCGGGTAGAGGGCCAAAGTCTTGCCAAAGCAGCCATCCACGGCGCTGAAGCACGGCTTCGCCCCATTCTGATGACCTCTTTTGCCTTTATTGCAGGCTTGATGCCGCTGGCACTTGCCACCGGCGTTAATGCCAACGCCAACCAGTCTATTGGTATTGGTACGGTTGGCGGAATGCTCATTGGTACTTTCTTTGGCCTTTTTGTGGTACCGGTCCTATTTATCCTGCTCCAAAAGCTGCAGGAAAAAATTTCCGGCCCACCTGAAGCCGTTCTGCGAAAGCGTGAGATAAGTGAAGTTTAGAGCATTATTCAACCATTAAAGTTTTCTACCGTATTTATTATGTCTATTAAATCAATCTCAAAAATTGGACTGGCTGCCATACTAATGGTGACCCTCTCCTCATGCCTGGCTACTAAATCATATAAAAAGCCGGATATTGAAACCAAGAACCTCTACCCTTTTGAACAGGTAGAGCTTGACAGTACAACCTTGGCAAATATGCCCTGGCAGGAGGTCTTCGAAGATCCTCAGCTGCAGTCACTTATAAAGGAGGCGCTTCAGAACAACCTGGAACTGCAGAAGGCGATCCAGCAGATCCGTATTGCCGAAGCCAACTATTACCAGGGGAAAATGAGCATGCTGCCCAGCCTTGGCCTGAATGGCAGTGCCTCCTATAATGAGCCGTCAGATAACAGCACCTCCATAGGTGGCGTTAGCGGCACAAAAATACCCGCAAGCGAGCAGTACGCGGTATCATTAAGCTCCAGCTGGGAGCTGGACGTCTGGGGTAAGTTAACCAGTGCTAAAAGAGCGAGTTATGCCGCTCTGATGCAAACGGAAGCTACTCGCCGGGCTGTTCAAACATCCCTTATCGCTAATGTTGCCAATATCTATTACCAACTTTTAGCACTCGATAAACAACTTGAAATAACCAGGGAGACGGTAGAAAATCGTCGCCAGGATGTTGAGACGGTTCGAAGTTTGAAGGAAGGAGCTATGGTAACCGGTGTAGCCCTGCAGCAAAGCATTGCCAACCGTTATGCGGCCGAGGTAACCATTCCGCAGCTCAAACAGCAAATTACCGAGCAAGAGAACACCCTAAGCAATCTGCTTGGTCGTGCTCCCGGCACTATCAAGCGAAGCAGCCTTGCCAGACAAGATCCAATCGATTCTTTAGCCATCGGCCTGCCTGCACAACTGCTGCGCAACCGACCGGATATTATTGCGGCAGAAAATGCCTTTCGCAGCGCTTTTGAACTGACGAATAATGCCCGGGCCTATTTCTATCCTTCATTTACACTCACTGCCGAAGGAGGGTTCCAAAGCCTGGAAACAAAGAACTTATTTGAACCCGGATCGGTCTTTTATAATTTGATTGCGGGATTAACACAGCCCATATTCAATAAAGGACAAAACCGGGCCCGACTTAAGACATCCAAAGCACAGCAAGAACAAGCCTTGCTGGAACTCAAGAATACCATCCTGAAGGCCGGAAGCGAGGTTTCTAATACCTTGAGTCAGTTTAAAAATGTGGAACAACAACTGGAGTTTCGCCAAAAACAGATGGATGCCCTTGAAAACGCTGTTGAATATTCGCGTGAGCTTCTGCAATATGGCGAGGCTACTTATACAGAAGTATTAACGGCCCAACAGACCTATCTGAGCGCCCAGATCAGCAATGTAAATGACCGTCTGCAGCAGCTTACTGCCGGCGTCAACTTATACCGTGCACTTGGGGGCGGTTGGAATAAAGTTATAGGAAATGGAGATCATGCCGATGAACAGCAAAGCGCAAAGAACTAATGCTATATCCAACCTTAGCCTACTGAGATGAGCACTCCGCCATTGAAAAGGATCTCCAGGAGTTATATTTGCTGGCTTGCAGCAGCGGTTTTCTTTCTCTCAGTTGCTTTCTTTCTTTTTTTTGAGGACTTAGCCCGGCAGGGACTTGACCTATTTGGAACTTTGGGAAAAGGTCCCCTATCCGGCATAACCATTGTACTCTTTATCGGAGCCGGGGTACTTCTCTATTTAAGCTCCCGCACGGAAGCTATCAAAAAGAAATTTAACCGGATAAACGCCGCCTTTGTCATCATAGGACTGGGGATCGCTTTTTTGTTGGAAACGCTTACGCGAACCTCCATTAATCCTCTTAATCTTCAATGGGGAATAGATCCTACTGACCTTACGATTCCGCTGTTACTTATCTCGGTCGTTTGTGTTTTTATGACCAAAAAGCACAGCCAGCTAAACTGAGGCTAAAACGGTTCCCAATCCCAGCCACTCGTAGAACAACGATCTCAGGAATAGCCGTACTTCTAAAAAGCCGCTCATTTTCTAAATGTGCGGCTCTTTTTTTGATTTAGTGAGTAGGCTCCTCTCTTTTATAATTTTAAACCATAATTATAATTGTCATTATGTAATATATACTTTACATTATTGATGAATTCTAATTAAGCTTTCATCAAATGACATTACGATTGCTTCCAAACTACTTCAAAAAAATTGGCTTAGTTCTTTTTCTCTTGACGGTTTGGCCCGGTTTTATACGGGGCTTTATCGAGGGCTATAATGCTGAAGCAAATGAAGAATCGAATAAAGATATAAAGCCGGGAGAAACTTATCAGATAGAAGGATCTACTTTTTTAGGGGTCCAAGTTTTTTCGGACCCCTTCATTAGACTCTTTACCATACTGTCGATTATTGGATTAATAATCTATGCATTATCACGAGATAAAGTATTTGATGAGTTTCTGCTAAAGCTTCGAATGGAAGCGATGCATCTAACCTTTTTCCTTTCGCTGCTTATCATCTCTGCTTTGCTGCTCTTTGGTATCAAATCAGAGATGAGTGCTCTGTACGTAATAGAACTGCAGGTGCTTATCTTTTTGGTTGCCAAGAAGGTAAAAAAAGTAAAGGTACGACCTCCGGAGGCCGAAGCTTATGAACAATAATATTAAAGTAGAGCGCGCTCGTAATGAGCTTTCACAAACCGCGCTGGCCGAAAAGGTTGGAGTCACCCGCCAGACTATCTATGCTATCGAAACAAAACGCTTCGTTCCCTCAGCGGCCTTGGCCTTTAAACTGGCTTCAGTACTGAGTATAGCCGTAGATGAACTTTTTGAGCTTGAAGAAGCTGACTGGGAAGAATAATATTTTCAATCCACAATTATCACAATAATTTATTCCAAATGTCTATGAGAAGGAATAAGCTCATACAGATCTTTATCGGAAGCTTTATTGGCGTTTAAATTTATGAACTACTGATTTACTTTTCTGGTTCCTACAGCCTTGATTGGCTGAACTTAATATTCCAAACCATCACGATAACTGTAACTGTTGTTATTACAATTTCCTTATTTCGATGGTGGAAAAATACTAACCACAACTAACTTTCTAAGAGGCCTTTGCAGAACTCATTGAGTCCTAAAGATCGAGATCTTTCGGCGAGTGATCTTCGACGCTATAAACTTGCGCGCCCCTCCCGGTCCGGCTGTTCGGGATGGAATGAAGGAAATACCTCAAAAAACACCTCCTTTTGAGTAGAAACTCAAACTAAAACCCTTCATAAAAAAAGTTTCCCAACCCCAGCGTAAAGACCAGCCATCCGTAAAGCACATGCTCAACGGTAACCCAGAAAAGGGATTGTGTCTTCCGGTAGCTCAGGCCCAAAAGAAGCCCCGCGACCAGGCTCAGCCCCACGGCCCACCAATTATCATAGACAATATGCAGAAAAGAAAAGGCCAGCGCACTGACAATAATTGCTCCATATTTTCCGGGAAGATAGTCGCCGTAACGCTTAAAGAAGAATCCCCGATAAATAATTTCCTGCGGGAGAGCTGAAAGAATGGGATAAAGCCCCATCACGACTCCCCAAAACACGGGTTGCTCTGAAGGAAGCGCCAGAAACTGCCGGGGCTGTATTATCCAAACAAGTACCACCAACGCTATACTTACAAGGGCCAGGCGCAGCAGCAGGCTTTTACTAAGCTTTATCGTATTCTCTCCCGTCAACATGCGTATATCCAAGGTCCTGCTCCGCCACAGAGAATAGCCGCACACCAATGCAATTATCACTAAAGCTGCAAGTTTGGGGATAGGTACTAAATTCCAATAAAACAGCAGTGGAATGCCTACAAAAAGTGCGATAGCCTCTAATAAAAGATATCCGCCGTGCTGTTTTAACTTCATCATTTCAAGTCCAAAATTTTTATTCCCTTAGGGTAGAACGCCATTCTCCTAATTGGTGTTCGCATATAAATATGCGGGGGTTTTGCCTCTCATTTCTATCGTAAAATCCGTATCTTAACTTGATTATACGAACGTAAGATTTTTACTGAATGTCGCAAACAAACGCTATTTCTACAAAAGAAAAGCTAAAAGAAGATGAAGACCGCCCCATTGTTGTCAAGGGGGCCCGCGTCCATAATCTGAAAAATATAGATGTTACCATCCCGCGCAATAAGATGTCGGTAGTAACCGGCGTCTCGGGATCAGGGAAATCGAGCCTGGCTTTTGATACTATTTATGCCGAAGGCCAGCGCCGGTATGTGGAAAGCCTCTCGAGTTATGCCCGGCAATTTTTGGAACGCATGGACAAGCCCGATGTGGACTTCATGCAGGGCATTTCGCCGGCTATGGCCATCCAGCAAAAAACAGCCTCTACCAATCCGCGATCTACGGTAGGTACTACTACAGAAATCTACGATTATATGCGCCTGCTGTATGCGCGCATTGGTCATACCATTTCGCCCAAATCCGGTCGGGAAGTTCAAAAAGACAGCACAAAAACGGTGATTAATCGTCTTCTTCAGCAGTTTGAGGAGGGAACAAAGTTTTATGTTTTATTCGAAATCCCCAGGCATGAGGATAAAAGCCGGGAAGAGGAGCTTAAAGTGCTCAAAGAGAAGGGATATCCGAGACTGCTCCACATTGAAGATGAACATATTCGGGATCTCACAACGGATGAAATTAAGTCTGATGAATCCGATCTTGGAAATTACCGGGTATTAGTAGATCGACTGATCCTAAAAGGCGATGAAGACACCCGAACCCGTATTGCCGGCTCGCTGGAGACGGCCTTCCGGGAAGGCAATGGGCGATGCTCGGTAAAAATACGCGGCGGTGTTCCGGAAAGAAAATCATGGAAAGAACGTATCATTCCCTATGATTCTAACCTTAAAGAGTTAGCCCGTAAGCTGCGTAATGACAGCACACAAAGTGAGGTCAACCTCTGGGAAAAGTTGAAAGGGAAACAGATTCACGGTTATGATTTTGACCGTCAAAAACCAATTGCCAGCTATATTTGCGACTTCTTTTGTCGTGACCTTATGCTTGCCATTGAATTAGATGGAATTACACATAACCAGGATGCAGTACAGATTAACGATGCTGAGCGTGAACAAGAACTAAATAGGCTTGGCATAAACGTACTAAGATTCCAAGACGATGAAGTGTTAGAAAACATTGGCCATGTGGTAAGTGCTATTTCATCCTATATTGAAGCTTGGGAGAATAAAGATGATTCGGTTTTTAGAAAAGAAAGTAACACAGCCCTGAATCACCTCTCAAGAAGGGACTTTATTTTTCCCTCCTCGGGAGGGGCCGGGGGTGGGGCAAAAAATAACGCTTCCAAGAATGAGAACAATGGATTCAGCCAACTTTCTGAAGACGGCGAACTCAAATTCAGCGAACGCTTTGAAATGGACGGGATGGAGTTCCATGAACCCTCTCCGCAAATGTTCTCCTTCAACAATCCGTTTGGAGCCTGCGATACCTGCGAAGGCTTTGGAAAGGTAGCCGGCATTGACGAAAATCTGGTCATCCCCGAACCGGATAAAACCATCCGTGATGGCGCTATTGCTCCCTTTCGCGGAGAAAAATTCAGCCGGCATCTGCGCGACTTTATTAAAGTGGCCGCCCGCAACAGTCTGCCCATCGACACGCCTTACCAGGATCTTCCCTCCGAGGTCAAAGAAATCCTGTGGGAAGGCAAAGGTAATTATATCGGTATCCGGCCCTTTTTTGAGGACGTCAAAAGCCAGTCCTATAAAGTGCATATGCGGGTGTTCTACTCACGCTATCGCGGCTATAGCCGTTGCCCGGAATGTGAGGGCTATCGCATGCGGAAAGATGCACTATACGTTAAGATCAATGACAAGCATATCGGGCAGGTTGCCGAGATGACCATTGGTCACGCCCGTGATTTCTTTGAAGGCCTGCAACTCACCGGTTTTGAGAAAGAGGTGGCCGATCAGGTACTCTATGAGATCCGCAAGCGGCTGAAATATCTGGACGAAGTAGGGCTCAACTATCTTACGCTTAACCGATTGGCTAAAACGCTCAGCGGCGGTGAATCACAGCGTATCAGCCTGGCCAACTCACTGGGCAGCTCGCTGATCGGCAGTCTGTATGTGCTGGATGAGCCCACTATCGGACTGCATCCGCGTGATAATGACCGGCTGATTAACATCCTCAAATCACTGCGTGATATTGGAAATACCGTGCTGGTGGTTGAGCATGATCCCGAAATGATTAAAGCCGCTGATAACGTTATCGATATCGGCCCATTTGCCGGCGTTCACGGCGGTGAGGTCAACTTTACTGGCAGCTACGAGGATCTCTTAGATTCTCAAACACTGACGGGCAAATATCTTAGCGGACGGAAAGAGATTTTAGTGCCCGAAAAACGCCGTAAAGGAAGCGGCGAGGCCATTCGGCTGGAGGGCGCATGCGAGCACAATCTTAAAATGCTGGATGTGGACTTTCCGCTCGGTAAGTTTATTTGTGTAACGGGCGTCAGCGGATCGGGTAAATCGACCCTGGTCCACGATACCCTGTATGCAGCTGTTCAAAAGCAGCTGGGTACCTACAAAGATACGATAGGCCGCCATCGCAAGCTCACGGGTATCCATCATATTGATTCGGTGGAGATGGTGGATCAATCCCCCATTGGACGCTCCTCGCGCTCCAATCCCGCTACCTATACCAAGGCTTTCGACGGCGTTCGCGATCTGTTTGCCAATACGCGCCAATCCAAGATTATGGGTTACGAGCCCGGTCATTTCTCCTTCAATGTTCCCGGCGGACGCTGTGAAACCTGTCAGGGCGAAGGTATCCAGACCATTGAAATGCAGTTTATGGCTGATATTGAGCTCACGTGCGAGGAGTGTGGCGGTAAACGTTATCGCAAGGATGTGCTGCAAGTCAAATATCGCGGCAAAAATATCCATGATGTGCTGGAGATGTCGGTCTCCGAGGCCATCGACTTTTTCGTCGATGAGAAACGGATCACTACCAAGCTGCAGACACTCGAAGATGTGGGCCTCGGCTATCTGAAGCTGGGCCAAAGTGCCCCTACCCTTTCCGGCGGAGAGGCACAGCGGGTAAAGCTGGCCAAATTCCTGAGCAAGCCGGCCGGTGACCATACCCTCTATTTCTTCGATGAGCCCACTACCGGACTGCATTTCGAGGATATCGCCAAGCTGCTGGATTCGTTCAAAGAGCTGGTCGACAGCGGCCATACGGTCATCATCATCGAACACAACCTGGATGTCATTAAAAGCGCTGACCATATTATTGACATTGGTCCTGAAGGCGGCTTTGCCGGCGGACAGATTGTTGGTACCGGCACGCCCGAAGAGATTTCCGAAATGGACGAAAGCCATACAGGGCAATACCTTAAGACCGTTTTATGATATCTTTGCCTCGTCATGAAACTTTTTGCTCGCTTTAACAGTTAAACCCTTACTATCACACGAAATATCATCATAATTTGAAGCTTAAAGAGATCAATAAATTCTAACAAAATATCTCATTATGAAGAAAGTATTACTATCCGTTTTTCTCTTATCAGGACTTGTTTTATTTGCCCATTCCAATGCCCAGGCCCAATTTGCCATTAAGGGTGGGGTAAATATTGCGAACTTTAATGATACCGATGCTTCAACCGATTCGCGCACCGGACTGATGGCCGGAGCAACTTACGGCTTCCAGATTCCATTTAGCCCGGTTAGCATCCAACCCGGCGTATTTTATGCTCAAAAGGGGGTTAAAAGCTCCAGCACCTATGGTGAAGGAAAGGTTAAGTTAGACTATATAGAGGTGCCTGTTGTGGCCAAGTTTGACTTTGTTCTGGACAACCCGATGCTGACCCCTCACGTCTATTTCGGACCTTATGTGGGCTTTAACATCAATGCTGAGGCAGAGGCTTCCACTGATGATGGCGGCTCAGTATCCGCTGATTTTGACGACCAGGTTAAAAAGACAGACTTTGGCGTCGTTGTTGGGGCCGGAGCTGATATTTCAAGATTTAATTTGGGGGTCCGCTATTCCGCCGGACTCACTGATGTGTATGATGTTGAAAATGCCAGTGCCAAAAACGGCGTATTCTCAGTCGTAGCCGGTATCAACTTTTAAGTTCATATCTTCTCTTATTTTAAGGCTTCGTCATTTTGGGCGAAGCCTTTTTTTATTTTGCCCATATAGCATATCTTTTTAATAGATTAAAGCTTCTTATACCGATTAACCTCAATCCAAATATGATGAAACAATTTTTTATCGTCACGGGGATCACAGCCTTGATCCTATCTGTCTGGACTTTTTCGTCTGCAACAGCCCAAAATGATAGCCAATCTCAACAGGCCGTTCTTCTCTTTACAAAAACAGAGGGCTTTAGGCATCAATCTATTCCGGCAGGTATTAAAGCAATCCAAATATTAGCAGATCAAAATAATATTCGCGCCAAGCATACCGAGGATGCCGAATACTTCCATCCGGATAGCCTCTCAGGCTTTGATGGTGTGGTGTTTCTCAATACCACCGGGGATGTTCTAAACGATCCCCAGCAGCGGGCCTTAAAGCAATTTATCCGGTCCGGCGGCGGCTTTATGGGTATCCATGCAGCAGCCGACACCGAATATGAATGGCCCTGGTATGGTAAGATGGTTGGTGCTTATTTTGAAAGCCATCCGCGCGTACAAGAAGCTGCTATCCTGGTAAAAGATTATTCACATCCGGCCACTTCTTTTCTCGAATCACAGTGGATCCGTACTGATGAGTGGTATAACTACAAACAAATAAGCGATCATATTCAGGTGCTTATGGAACTGGATGAAAGCTCCTATGAAGGCGGAGCGAATGGCCGGCATCATCCCATTGCGTGGTATCATAATTTTGAAGGAGGCCGCATTTTCTATACCGGTTTAGGTCATACCGTAGAAGGCTACTCAGAACCGGACTTCTTAAAGCATTTAACAGGAGGACTGTTGTTTATTTTAGAAGATAAGGAATAGCATAGCCCAAAAGGTTTCATTGCTCAATGGGAACAACCTGCCCCTCAGGGGTAATTTTCTCTCGGGGAGAGGGTTCTTCCATCGGGAATTTATCAATGGAAACCTCTGGATTGCGATCGTGGGGCACGTAGTGAAAATGCGATCCGTGCGACACTGCCGTGTAGGGCTTCTCATTAAAATATCCGAGGGCATCCGCCAAGGCCAAGCTTGCCAGCACCAACACAATCACAATGAAGATATATTTTAATTTATTTTTGGGTGTCATTGGTTACGATCGCTTTTATAACTATTAATCGTCGTAAAAATAGGGCTATTATACAGAGATTTGAAATACTATTTGAGAAATAGTCTGCTACCCACCAATCTATTGAGGATATCAGGAATAAAATAAATGCTGCTGCAGTTTTTTACTGCAGCAGCATTACACCCTCGCCGTCTCTCTTCCATCTGTGGAACAAAAAAGTAGCTCCACTTGGAATACTTTTAAAAAGCCATCGCTTCCGGTAATTCGCATGCACTATATACTACGTAAAATTTAAAATAATCAGTTCATTTCTCAACATTAAAAAATCTTAACTTGGTAAAGCCCGTTTTTGTGACATTTAGCCAAATATTAGATACCTTATTTCATAGTCACAGAATATTAGCTCTGTTATTATGGAAGTAACGGATTTGCATACCGTCCGGCACCAAGTGGGATATTTTGAACAGCTGCCTACCCGCGTTCAGGATCTCCGGAACACTCCACCCGACCTCTTTGAAGATGTCAGCCATATCAATTGGTCATCTTTAAAGTGGAATGATATAAACCGCCCGTATAAAGTGGATAGATGGGCCGAAGGTAAAAAGCTGTGGGAAGAGGAGCACGGTGAACATATGCCGGTTAAAGAAGGATGGGAATATTTTAACCGGTCATTTCATCAGCTCTTTCAAAAAAACGTCCCAAAAGAAAAGCAGCAGGCCCGGTCTCAAGTCTGGAAGTCACTGCTAAAGCTGGATATTCACGGCACCGGTGAAGCCATTGAAGAGCTCGTTCAGCTGCTGGTCTGGAATAAGGTGCACCGCGTAGAAGATGCTATTTGGGATCCGCGCGGCAAGCGAGCGCTTTTCGAAGGCCTCGATATTAAGGCTCCGGAAGTATTATTTCTGGGCGCCGCTGACGGCTATGAAGCCATGCAGCTGCTGGCTCAATATCCCGGCGGACATGCTGTGCTGGTAGATTATGATGCCTTCTGTAAGACCGATCGGTTTGGTAAATTTCCCGGGCGATACCCATTTTTAGGAAATAATCCGGCCACCGGGAGCTCCAAAGTCTATTACAAAAAGGATATGAATATCGATTTTGTAGTTGATGACATCCGGAATCTAAAGTACGGTAAAGAGTTCGATGTTGTGGTAAGTATTGGCCTTATTGAGCATTTTCCCGATGAATACAAGCACGAAGCATTTGAGATGCATCGACGCTTCCTAAAGCCGGGCGGTTATGCCATTCTCACCACGCCGCGTAACCAACTGCGCAGCAAAGCTTTTTATACGGTTATGAGTGACTATATGAATTATGGGTACCGCGAGTTGATGGATATCCGCCAGATGGGTCGATATGCCTGGGAGAACGGCTTTGACATTTTACGCGCCGGCTATATCAAAGCGCATAACGGCTTAATCTGTAAAGTGAGATAAATTTATAGAAACTTTTGACTATTAAAGCTCTCTACGACTCATATAAGGCGCGGGTTTTAGATGCTATATTCCAACTCTCAGGCCTGTTCTTACAACAAATCCGGCAATGGCGTCGTGGCCAAAAATATATTTCCCTTCGGCAAAATATCGTCCAACGCCAGCATCTAACTCCAGACCGGCACCGGCATTTGCCCCCGCATAGACATTAATATCCGTATAGGGTGCATCCCGACCTGTTTTATACTTGGTTCTATAGCGTGACACATTCAAACCGACCAACCCATACAGACTAATCACTTCTTTGTCGACAGCCATTAAGTACGTATTGAGGTCTGCCCTTATCCGATCTACCCGGCGGGTACTATTCTTTTCGCGCAAGGAGTAACCCAACACCGTCCCAATTCTAATTGGCGACTGAGGGATCGCATAATTTCCGTTGACGTAAAAATTCAAGTTATTGGATTTATTTCCGTAGCCTACTCCACCGCCGATACTTATATTTTGCGCCGTCGCAGCTTGTCCGCAGCAGATAATAGCTCCGGCCAATATAATTGTCAATATATTTGTTTTAGATAGCATCTTGTCGGCTTACTTTAATGGTTAATCTGTATAAATAAGTTTCGGCTAAAATAGTTCGCTTACAAGGCCGCAAACTTTTTCAAGCAAGTTACGATGTCGATCGGTTATAGCATTTTTAGTATGAGAGTCGATATCCAGCTCTGCAATAAATTTACCCTTTTTCTTTATCGGTACCACAATTTCGGATCGTACCTGCGCACTGCATGAAAGATAATTATCGGCCTCATGAACATCCTGCACCACAAAAGTCTCATTGGTTTCGGCAGCCTGCCCGCATATCCCTTTACCAAAGGCAATACGCGTGTGTTCGGTAGGCGCCCCCGCAAAAGGCCCAAGCACCAGCTCACGCTGCGCATCAGGATCAACGATATAAAATCCTACCCAGTCGAAGGCCGGTTCTTCCCGGGATAATACTTCGCATACTTTTTGCAGCTTTTGGTCACGGCTGTTATCAGTTTTTTGAATAATTTCTTTAATTTGTTCTAACTGATACTTCGTATCTTTCTGGACTGCTTGATTCATTACAGGTTACATCAATTTTAGGAATTATTTATGAGCTACAGTACTAATAGCGCTTTTCAATGGCTTTATTGAAAAGTACATAATCTAAACTATTTTATTAAGTCTTATGCTTGAATATATAATGGCCCAGACCGACCTGCTTTCTACCTTTCTTACCGGCCCGGCCACGTTAGCTATCGCGGCTTTTACCTCTATTATTTCGGTGGCTAATCCGCTGGCAGCCATGCCGGTATTTCTTTCCCTTACTGAGCAAAATACCACCGGTGAGCGTATTGTTATAGCTCAAAAAGCTTCTTTTTATATGTTTGTTGTGCTTATGATCTTTCTATTAGCCGGCACTTATATCATGAGCTTTTTCGGCATCAGCCTATCCGGCATTCGAATAGCCGGCGGATTGATTATTCTTCGCTCCGCCTATACTATGTTAAATCCCGATCAATCTGACGGAAAAATATCTGAAGAAGCGCAAGAAGCAGCTAAGCAAAAAGAGGATGTTTCTTTCAGTCCTGTGGCCATGCCCATGCTCTCCGGACCGGGCAGTATAGCCGTTGTCATTGGCCTGGCCTCGCAAGCAGTCGGATTTATTGATATCATCGTCATTACCGTTGCTATTTTGGCTTCTGCCGCCGTTGCCTACGGAGTGCTGAGAGTGGCTCCAATCTCGGCTAAATATATCGGGCCTACCGGAATGGGCGCTGTTACGCGTATGATGGGCTTTATTGCTATGGCCATTGCCGTACAATTTATTCTAAGTGGAATTGGCAGCTTTTTTGGGGTCTGAACAGATAGTTAAAATGCTGTGCTTCTCATATTTATTTTTCAGCCGACTGCTGACGATCCATTATCAAACGCAAGCCGTCCAGGGTCAGCATGGGATCCACCACATCAAAGTAATTGGTATAGCGGCCTACCTTTTCCGAGAGTCCGCCGGTGGCAATAGTTTTTACCGAGGATGAGTTCAGTTCCTGCTTCATTCGGTCAATAAGCCCTTCTACCATGCACATATGACCCAGAACCAGCCCTGACTGCATTGTCTCCATCGTATTTCGGCCTAAGACAGAGGGAGGAGGTTCAAGCGGGATTTGAGAGAGCTGCGCCGTTTTGCCCACCAGTGCATCAATGGTTACTTTGAGCCCCGCACAGATAGCTCCGCCAATCAGTTCACCCGGCTTTTGAGCCGCCATGACCGTGGTGGCAGTTCCAAAATCCACCACAATACAATCATCTCTGAACAACTCAAAAGCGCCGGCTACTCCGGCAATTAAGTCGGCACCCACGCTTTCAGGAGCGGCCGTTTTGATAGCTATTCCCGTATCAATGCTATTATTTAGCACAAGCACTCGAGCTTGAGACCGCTGGCTAAACACCTCGCTGATTGTTTGGGTAAGCTGTGGCACGACACTGCAAATAATGATCTGCCCGAATTCTTGATAATCAAGACCCTTTTCTGCAAACAGTTCCCGGAAAAGAACACCATACTCATCGGTGGTCTTTTTATCATCGGTCTGAATACGCCATTGATATGACCATTCCCCATTATCCGATACTCCTATTACAATATTACTGTTCCCGATATCCAGTGCTAACAGCATAGTATAGTATTAAGTGGCTACTTTATTAAGGACCATAAAATAGGTGTCCTCATTCCTACTTCAAAATTTGTATAATAGGAAACAGTCCAATATTTATGATGAATACTACTATTTCAATAATGAAGAAGATTCTAATTCTCATTTTTTGCTGCCTGGGTTTCGCTTTAGGATGTACGGAAAATGAAAACTCGGAATCCAACGAGCCTAACAGAAATGAACAGAATCCACTCATGGGTTTCAAGGCCACGGGCAACAGTCCGGACTGGCAGCTGGAGGTAGGTTTTAGCGACACCATCTCATTCCGGACGGAGGATGAGCATAACTTTACGATTACGGAGGCCACGCCCGAAGCGGTAGGCCCGCCGGATACCAATGCGGTCAGTTACCGAGCCCAAAATGAAGACGGAAGGCTTGATCTGACGATCCTCCCTCAACCCTGTGGAGACAGCCGCTACAACCGAAAAGTAAGAGTCAGCATAAAGACCGATAGCAGTCAACCTCCAGCAGATTATGAGGGTTGCGGAACATATTTTGGGGATTACCGCCTAAACGATATTTGGGTGCTGGAAAGCATCAGTGGCGATACGCTTGAGCCCCGGACAGATGCTCCAACCCTTGAATTCCACTTATCAAAGCAGAAGGTCTATGGCTTTGGCGGTTGTAACCAGATTGAGGGATCTTTTGAAACGGCCGGCGACAGCCTGTCCATCGGGTCGCTCTCTGCCAAGCGGGCGGATTGCCCAAATGGAGAAACTGAAACAGCTTTTTTAGAAGGCATTTCCAATAAAAGCTTCCGTTTTACAATCCAAAACCTTCGGCTCAGGCTTATCAGTAATGAGACTGTGCTGGTATTTAAAAAAGTAGATTAATTATGGATGTTAGCCATTCCTTTTTCCAACTATTCTCCTATGATATGTGGGCTAACGAGCAGGTACTATTTAGCCTGCAGAATAATTTCCATTTTCAGGACTTTGACAAGGCGTCGGCCTATTACGCCCACATAGCAGGATCGCAGGAGCTGTGGTATACCCGCATCACTGAAAAGTCCGCAGAAATAACGCCCGCCATCTGGCCGGATTACGATTTGGCCACCGCGCACCAGGTACTGAATACCAGCTCAGAAAAATGGAAAGCGCTTCTAAAAAGTCGTGAGAGTCATATAAACCACTATATTTCCTATCAGAATTCCAGCGGCAGTTCTTTTGAAACGCCGCTTTCCGATATTCTCTACCATGTGATTATCCACGGACAGCATC
>DATGUX010000356.1:0-2548 GCA_035300985.1 Fodinibius sp. | reverse complement strand
GAGGCTACCCCAATCTCGGGCCCAGCGTGGGTATAAACTCCCGCATCGGTATCCCGTGCAATGGTGGACCCCACTACATTGCAGACGCCCAGGGCCAGTGCGCCGCGCTCCTTAGCCGTGCGCAGGGCAGCCAGCGTATCAGCCGTTTCCCCGCTTTGAGAGGTAACCAGCATCACATCATCTTCGGTAATGAGCGGCTCCCGATAGCGGAACTCAGAAGCATATTCCACTTCCACCGGAAGCTTAGCCAGATGCTCAAAAAGATATTCGCCTACCAGTCCCGCATGCCAGCTGGTACCGCAGGCCGCAATAACGAGCCGATCGGCTTCTACAAGCTGATCAAGCACATCCGTAAGCCCGCCTAACTGCACAGAATGATTTTCAACGTCCAGCCGCCCGCGCAGGCAATCGGCGATGGCCCGGGGTTGTTCAAAAATTTCCTTCAGCATGAAGTGTGGATAGCCGCTCTTCTCAATTTCATCCAGACTTAGTGCCAGTTCGTGTACTTTCTTGGTGAGTGAAACATCGTCAATGGTCTTAACTTCATAACCGCCCTTGGTTACCACAGCCATTTCGCCGTCATCCAGGTACACCACCTTTTTCGTGTGGCCGACAATGGGTGAAGCATCTGAGGCGATAAACATCTCTCCATCTCCAACACCCAGCAGCAGCGGCGACCCTTTGCGAGCCACAATGATACGGTCGGGTTCTTCAATATTCAGAATCGCCAGTCCGTAGGTGCCCACTACCTGTTTAAGTGCCAGCCGGACGGCCTTTTCGAAGGTGATATCATCTCCATTGCCATTTTCATAGATTTCTTCAATCAACTGGGCCACCACTTCCGTATCGGTATCAGATTGAAAGCTTCGTCCCTTACTCTTAAGCTGCTTCTTGAGGGAGTTATAGTTTTCGATGATACCATTATGTACAAGCGCAATCTCACCCGACTCACTTATATGCGGATGAGAGTTAACATCATTGGGCGCTCCGTGAGTAGCCCAGCGCGTATGGCCGATCCCTATCTTTCCGGCTGAAGGATGGGCTTGCAGCTTATTCTTCAACACCTGAACTTTTCCCTTCCCTTTTTTGATGTCGAGTGTGCCATTCAATAAAGCGATGCCGGCCGAATCGTAACCGCGATACTCTAATCGCTCAAGTCCCTTAACAATAATATCGCCGGCCTGTTTATCTCCTATATACCCTACAATTCCACACATAAAATATTAACTAAATTTTTTTGATGAATTTTATTATACTTTCACATCATCTGTGATAAATTATACAATTGTTTAATTTATCATTCTGGCAGGGATTATGAAATAGTATATCCAAAAACATTATCAAGGTATTACATTTTATGCAGCTATGCTTTTATGAAGACAAAAAGCTTACTAATTTCCACCCACTCACTCTCAGCCGTCCGCTGGATGATTTACGAATCGGCATATTTACGATAGCCGAAAAATGGTCCCGCGCACTTAAAACGGATTCTTTTGCCCGAACACTGCGACTTAACCTTAACGGGGTGTTTGACAGTGGGACGATCGATATCGCTGACTCCTGCCTGTGGATAAATCCACGCTACCTTCCAAATAATGCACTGCTGGAAGAGTTAGGAAATCTTAACATCGGGACCTGCCTGCAAGCCGGAGATGATATTATTGCTGCACATGCAGACGGACAAACCTCCCAGCAATGGATGAACGAAGGCAACCCTGATTTTAGTAACCTGCTGGTCGTACAAAGCCAGGGTTTTGAGTGCCTGGAACATCTGTGGGATTTAATTCTACTGAACGGCCGCGAAATTGAGCAAGATTATCAGCATGCGCGGCAGGTTCGTGATGGATCGATCTCACTCGACGCTTCTCTCCTAAACGAAAAACAGATAACCATTTGTGAAGGTGCGGAGGTGGAAGCCCAAACGGTGCTCGATGCCCGAAATGGGCCCATCTATATCGGTCCGGGAGCTACCGTGATGGCCGGCTCCGTACTGCGCGGTCCGGTTGCGGTCTGCCGAAATGCTATTATCAAAGCAGGCGCCCAAATAAATGAGGAAACGACGGTCGGTCCCGTCTGTAAGGTAGGAGGAGAAGTTGAAAACACCATTTTCCACTCCTACTCTAACAAAGCACATAAAGGCTATGTCGGTCATTCTGTAGTGGGCCAATGGTGTAATTTTGCTTCAGGTACTACCGTATCCAACCTAAAAACCAACTACAGCGACGTGCGCGTGCCCGACTGGCAGAGCGGGCAGGAATATGACAGCGGAGAACAGTTTATCGGCATTATGATGGGTGATCATACTAAAACGGCCATTAACTGCGTGATTAACTCCGGCACGGTAACAGGCATTTGCTGTAATATTCTTTCGCGTGACTTCCCCCCGAAACTCATACGCTCTTTCAGCTGGGTGGGCTCTAACGTCATCCAGCCTTATCAATTGGATAAAGCTCTGATGGCCATGGAAAAGATGATGGCCCGCCGCGATGTAGCGCTCACCGATGCCTACCGCGGGATGATGAGCCACATTTCCCAACAGCGTCATCAG
>DATGUX010000355.1:0-2987 GCA_035300985.1 Fodinibius sp. | reverse complement strand
CAGCTGATGACGGAGGAGATGTTTTAATATCCAAATTTATGGCTCCGGGCTATCTTTCTGAAAATGTAGGTATCGCATATATTCCCAATGATATTTATAGCTTTGAGGCCGGCATTGGAATGAAGCAAACCTTCGTTTCGGTGGATAGTTTGGCAACAGATTATGGGTTGGATGAAGGCTCTAACTTTAGAAATGAAGCGGGTATTACGCTGGGCGCCGGTTTTGAGTATCCCATTGTTAAGAACTTTATACTGAGCTCAAGTGTGGAAACCTTCACCAATGTAAACAGACCGATCTCAAGTACAGATATATATTTTACCAATCAGTTAACCGGAAAGATTAATAGCTTTATGAATACTTCTCTTCGGTTTGAACTGATCTATGATGATGACTTTTCAGAAGATGTTCAGATGCTGCAGGTACTTTCGCTGGGCGTCTCCTTTATTCTTATTTAATGCTGATACAGGTTGTCTCCGAAGCTTGACACTGCCAATTTACCGTCGGATGAGTGATCCTGTTCAGCGGTTGCTGCAGCCCGTCCATACTCATCCGGTAATGGCATATTATATCGGACTCAAAAAGAAGTAACTTATCCGAAACCTTTGAAATACCTTTATTTTATTAGATTACACACCCCTACGCCCCTCTCAAGAGGGGATTTATGGTGGTATTTCAAAAGTCTCTTATCCATCAAAGACAGATTAAACCCTACTGCTTTTGTCACTCTTCCTCAACTAGTCTTAGTTACACATGAATCTTGTCACTTTCTAATATAAAGGTTCTTGGAATGGGGCATTAATCCCGGATAGAGCATAAAAATACTGAATACCATTCAAAATAAACTGTACGGCTACAGCCATATCAATAACACCCATTAGATTCGTGGTGGCATTCATAGCTGTTGGAACAATATTTCGTATGAACCGAAAAAGGCCTTTTAAAATTCATAGGCTACGCCCAGATTAAGCTGCCGGATGCTTTTGTCGCCGGCTGATGTTAATATTTGGTAGTCGGCTTTGAATGCCACCTCTTCTATCGGAAAATATGATAATCCGAAGGTGTAATCGGTGCGGTGGAATTCTGGATTATCGGGGATAGCCTTGGTGGTGTACTGGGTATCAAAGCTTCCATAGCGACCAAAAATATAAAGTTGCTGGCTTGTGGCTGGCGCGAGTGATGGGAGCATGTCGTAGGCCAGGGTTACATAACCGCCCAGCTGGCTCTCGCCGGCATCATTATTGAAAGTGTTGTTGATACTCTCCGCTTCTGCGAGATGGCTATAACTCAACAATCCGCGTGCTTCAAAGCGTTCAGTTTCATAGATGGCGTGGATTTCTGCCAAATTTAAGTTTGCCTTGTCAAGTGCAGATATTTTTTCGGCCTTTCCTTCCTCTATTGTGTTGTTGAGTGAAGAATAAAAATAGGAGGCTCCTGCTGTAAAATTGTGATTAAATTGGTAATCAAGTCGACCGGTAAGGGCCAGGTTGGCTGTTGATGATTTAAAGCCATTCTGTGTAGCGCCGGTAATGCCTTCTCTGCCATCAATGCCGTTGGGAGCAAGCCCAGCCATGAGGTAAGCCTGGTAGCTGAGTCCTGATGAGGTGTTTCCGTATATCCCGACTCCAGATTCACTCCAGGTGGAAGGGATTAGCGTTTCTTCCACTGTGGGTCGCTCCACGCTGTAAAAGGTATTAGGTTCAGCTTCGGTATTTACAATGCCCACAGGCACCAGCATTAAACCGGCACGAATCCCCAATGCCTGCTTTAAAGCTAAGTCGATATAGGCCTGTTTAAGGGCAATTTCACCTCCTTCGGCAGTCTCCAGGAGCGTATGCTCCAGCTCCACTTCGGAGTTAAAGGAGATCCAATCATTAAAATCATATCCAAAAAGAAGGGCAAAGCGGTGAAAATCGAGTGTGCCCGCTGTTTCTTCTCCGTTGGCATCGTAAACGACATCATTATAATGCAGTTCGCCGTAACCGCCTACGTGAATGCCGTGGTCTTCTTGTGCTAAAGTTGGCTGAGTAAGGATCAGAAAGAAAAGTAGGATGAGGCCCGAGGTTATAAGATGGTTTATATGCTTCATAAGCGGTTGTGGGGTCTGTTTAATTTTAGTTATTTAACAAATTGGGTAATGAATTGTCTGTGTAAAAACTGACTGCTATTTGCACTTTTCCAAGAAAGGGACTTTACTTAAATACTTCAAAAAGAAGATGAAATTTTTTCTGATGATTATAGGGTGAAAGTGATAAGAAGTGTTTTAAATGCTATCACTGTATTTTTAAAAAGGCTTCGTAGCGTGATCTGTCATATATTAAAAGATTAAAAAATGCAATTTATACCAGCTGAATAAGATCAACTTCTGCTTGTAGGGGCGGATGACGGAATGAAGAGGACTAAATCAAACTATGCCGAAGCTGTGGCTCTTATTACCAATGATGTGATGGAAGACATTCCGGAAATGATCGATGGTAACCACCTCTATTATTAGGCTTGGTGTTTTATTGTATCCATGAATGGTATCAGGAAATGAATGATATACCTGCCAATTGGTATTTATAATCTTAAAGGATAAAGCCTAAATAAGGATATGAATATTACCCAGATTAAAGAAACCAGTCTTTATGTGCAGGATTTAGACCGTACGGAAGTCTTTTATAAAGAGAAATTGAACTTTGAGGTTATTGCAAAAGAAAAGGGCCGCCACATCTTTTTTAAAGCAGGTGCTTCCATCCTATTGTGCTTTATCGCCGCAGCCACTAAAGATGGGGATAGTTTGCCGTCCCATCACGGCGAGGGCAACATCCACATTGCCTTTGAGGTTCCGAGATCGAAGTATGCGGCAGTAAAAGATCAGATTCAGTCGCAGAATATTCCCATTGAGCATGAGCAGCACTGGTTTGATGATTGTTATTCATTTTACTTTCGCGATCCCGATGGACACTCGCTTGAAATTATACCGCAGGGCATGTGGGAGCAATAAATCC
>DATGUX010000354.1:0-9169 GCA_035300985.1 Fodinibius sp. | reverse complement strand
ATTTTTGGTGTCATGGGCATTAATTTATTCATTCAAAAGAAAACAGCGGGACGCTTAGCCATTGTTATTTTAACTTTCGGCTTTGGCTTTTTATTTCTGTCGCTGGCGATGCGGGGGATTCCTTTAGGGACGGCCTACGCGGTATGGACAGGACTTGGAGCGGCCGGGGCTGTTCTGATGGGTATTTTATTTTTTAAAGAGTCAGCAAGCTGGAAACGCCTCTTATTCCTAAGCTTCATTATTGCCGGCGCTGTTGGGTTAAAGGTTTTTGAATAAAATAAAAGAGCTTTAAAATCGGGTGAGCAATTGACTGCAACCATGTGTAAAGGAGCTTTGTTCATCTAAATATATTTCTTCAGTTTCACTAAGCAATAAGAGTAAGAGTGAAGGCAAACGCTTTCAGTCAACTGATCGGTTATCCGCAAGCTACGCTCCCCGAAAAAAACCCGTAATTTTAGCTTTCCCGGGATAAGAAAGTCGAAGAAACTAAATATAGCGCTTCCAATAAATTCATCATTCCGCTGAATTAAGCTTATATTTACGCTGGCAAAAAGTAATAATATCGAAGATCCCTTCATGTATCTATTTCCGGAGCAATTAACCAAAAAAATTGGATTTGAACGAATACGCTCGGCCGCGCAGCATTACACCCAATCGGTAATGGCGCGTACCCAGCTCGGACGTATGATGCCTTATTCAAATGAAACAGTTATCACGCGCCGTCTCACGCAGACAAAAGAGATGATGGATCTGCTCCAAAATGATGCGGCCTTTCCCTTGAACAATGTGCATGATATCCGGAAACAACTGAAGAAAACACGGGCAGAAAATCGTATTCTTCCGTCGCCGGTGCTTATCGAAGTTCTGGAGGTATGTATCACCGCCCGACGGATCAAATCCTATCTGAATGATCGCAGAAAGCACTACTCTCAGCTGCAGAAGGTTTCCGTGGGACTCATTCCATTGAAAGAGCTTGAAGAGACGATTCAGAGTAAACTCACTGAAAATGGTGAGCTTCGCAGCGACGCCAGTCCACAACTGCAGGCTATTCGTAAAAAAATAAGCAGAAGGCGCAACGAGCTCCGTACCACCATCAATCGGGTCATGAGCCGTGTCTCAAAACAGGGCCGCGCCTCCGATGAAGGGCCCACTATCCGTAATGGACGTATGGTCATTCCCGTGCTGGTGGAATATAAGCGCAAGGTCAAAGGCTTTGTGCATGATGTTTCTGCATCCGGGCAAACGGTCTATCTGGAACCGGTAGAAGCGCTGAATATCAATAATGAAATTCGTCAGCTTGAATCGGAAGAAAAGAAGGAGATCGAGCGCATTCTTCGTGAGCTTACGGCCAGGGTTGGTGCTTCCCGAGAGGAAATCCACCAGAATTTAGAAACCTTAGCTACCATCGATGTAATTGCTGCAAAAGCACATCTTTGTATCGATCTGGATGCCTTTGTTCCGGTTACTTCAAAGAACTCCCGTCTGTATCTCAAACAGGCATACAATCCTCTGCTCTTACTCAAAAACCGGGACCTTCCCGAAGAGAAGAAAGAGCAGGTAGTACCGCTGGATATGGAACTGGAAGATCAGGAGCGCTGTCTGGTGATAACGGGTCCCAATGCCGGAGGGAAATCAGTGGCCCTTAAGACGCTCGCGCTCTGCTGCATGATGGTGCAGTGCGGCTTTGCTATTCCGGCCCGCAACAGCTCAGAGCTGCCCATATTTAGCGGCCTTTTTGTAGATATGGGCGATGATCAGTCCATCGAAAATGACCTCAGCACCTTTTCTTCACGACTTGAATGGATGAAACACACCTTGGATCATGCGGATAAACGCAGCCTGATACTGATTGATGAAGCCGCGGCCGGGACCGATCCCGAAGAAGGCGGGGCGCTCTTTCAGTCGCTCATCGAACAACTGATGGAGAAAAAATCCAAGGTGCTGGTTACAACACACCACGGATCGCTAAAGGTTTTTGCCCACGAATATGCCCACGCCGTTAACGGATCGATGGTCTTCGATCAGGATACCCTTTCCCCTACTTATCGTTTCAAAAAGGGAACTCCCGGCAGCAGCTATGCCTTTGAGATTGCCCAGCGAATGGACCTGCAGCCTTCGCTGCTCGATAAAGCACGCCGCCTGCTTGGCGAAGGCAAACGCGATATGGAAACCCTGATTACCGAGCTGGAAGCCAAAACACAAGAGGCGGATCGACTTAAAAGGGATTATGACCAATTAAAATCTGACACAGAAAAAGAACGCCATCGTTATGAGGAAAAACGATCGGCTATCGAAAAGGAAAAGAAAGAGATCCGTGAAAAGGCACTCAATGAAGCTAAATCAATTATGGAATCTGCCAATCAAAAAATTGAGCAGGCCGTAGAACATATCGTCGCAAAAGGTCAAAAAGATGACCAGGCGATTACAGAGGCGCGCCGTGAAGTCAAAGCATTTGGCAAAGAGGTAGATGAAGGCCTGGAAGCCATAGAAGAAGAGGAGCCGGACTTTCAGGATGCCTCGGAACGGCCGAAAGTGGGTGACCGCGTGCGCCTCAAAGATGCTAAAACTACGGGCGAACTGAAAGAGATTAACGGCAAGAAAGCAACGATATCGGCCGGCGGACTCCGCTTAAAGACAAAGTACAGCAAGTTGGTAAAGGTGGAGGATGCCTCTAAGAGGAAGAAAAAACAGCGGATAAAAGTAAACTTTGAAGACGGCAACCGCTTTAAAATGGTCAGCCCGCAAATTGAAATTCGCGGCATGCGCGGACGTCCCGCTATGAAGGAGGTACAGCGCTATATCGATGATGCCGTAGCGGCCGGCCGGCGGCAGGTACATATCATCCACGGGAAGGGCGAGGGTATTCTGAAGAAATTGGTCCACGAATATCTGGATAAGCGCAACGAAGTGAAGGGCTACCACATGGCCCCGATTGAGCAGGGCGGCGCCGGTTGCACCGTGGTTGAGCTGTAGATCGGGATTTATCCCGATTAATTTCTATTCCTGGGAAAGCAGTAGTTTTTATTTCTCGACATGAATGTCGAGCTACATGTTAGTATTGCATTTATGTAGAGCGAGATTTATCTCGCTGAGTTGTCTATTTAAGCATTTCTTCTTTAATTGCTTTAAATAAAAGATTATTCATCATGGAAAATTATTATCAACGTAACCTCCCGCATTATCAGCCGACGCAGGGAGAATTCTTTGTAACTTTTCGGTTATCTAATTCTCTGCCTTATGCTGTTGTTCTAAGATTAAAGAAAAAATATCAACATCTTTTAAAACAACCATATTCAGATGAAATTCCAGAATCTAAAGTAATTCAGCAAAAAAATACCTTGCAACATTTGACCGCCTTCTTGACCAGGCAAAAAGCGGTGTCCATTGGTTAAAAGAGGATAGAATAGCTAAAATAATAGCAGATAAAATGCACAGTTTTGATGATCAAAAGTATCTGCTAATCTGCTATTGCATTATGCCAAACCATGTACATTTACTATTCAAACTGTCTGATCGAGATGAATCTCGATCTACATATCCCGTGACAGATATTCTGAGACTTATTAAAGGATCAACAGCTCGGAAAGCGAATATTAAGCTCCAGAGAACCGGCTCATTCTGGCAACGCGAGAGCTATGATCACTTAGTCAGAGATGATGAAGAAAGAGAAAATATTATCCGGTACATTCTACTAAATCCAGTAAAGGCACATTTGGTCCATTCATGGAAGGATTGGAAATGGACCTATTGTAAAGAAGAGTATTTACCGGTTAGGTAAAGGTAGAGCGAGATTTATCTCGCTTATAGCATAGCCTGAGATTCAATCTCGAAATTTCTTAGTTCCTAAGCGACATGAATATCACACTATAAGATATGCTCCTGAATCGACTTCCAGCTGCCGCCTGCCTGTCGGTCGGTATCGATTTCCTCCTTCACCAGTTTATCGGTCACGGCTTGGTCGCCCGTGATGATGGTAGCCTCATCATAATTGAGATCGGGATAGGCCGCCAGTGTTCGATTAACCGATCGGCGTGAATGAAAAATTACTATATCGGGTTCCTCCGTCAGTACCTGCTTTTGATATTGGGCTAAGGCTTCCTCTTCTGGCCCTTCCAGCGTAAATAGCACCAGCTCCTGCACGGGCATCTCCAGCTCTTGCAACAGGCCCGGCAGATCTTCTTTCGTTTTATCACCGCAGGGATATAAGGTCTCGCCCATACGGCGCACGCGAAGCATAAACTCCAGTAAATTGATGGCCCGGCCCTGCACCTGCGGGTGGATAGCCGGAATGCCTTTAGATTCAAGGTAGTCGGCCGCAGGCTGATCAACGGCTAAATTTAACTGCCGGCGCGCCTGATCCAGCCGGCCGGCTTCCGAGACTTTCTCAATAAAAAAACGGGCATTCCGCTTGCTGCCGTGTACGATATTCTCAAAACGATCCAACTCTTCGACAATATCCAAAACAGGCCGGTCATCGCTAACGGCCCGATACCATTCCAGCGGGGTATGCAGCAGAGAAAGGTTCTCGTGCTGCACCTGCTCCCGAAAAAGTTCCGTATCTTCAACAGCCGCGGTTAATAACACAGATCGACTCATAAAAGCTATCATTTTTAATCGTTAAAAAAGATATCCCAATCCAATATAGATGCGTGTTGTATCTTCAGAAAAACCCAGTTCCCCGCGCAAAATAAAGTCAGACTCTAAAATAGATAGGGTTCCTCCAATGCCAAACGTCTGATGATATCCCCTGAAGGTGTCTTTAAATTCATCCTCTCTCGTAAATACGCGACCAATATCGGTGAAAAGGTGCCCGCCAATCCGAAGTTTATAAAACTGCGGAAATTTCAGCAGCCAGCTGCGCAGTTCCAGGCTGTAAGCCACCGAAGCGTTACCCTGAAAACGATTCAGCGGATAGCCGCGCAGGGTATTGTCATCTCCGAGGGTAGACATCTTCCAGAACGGAATGTCTCCGCCTACATACCGCAAGTTCAGCATATTGGCAATAGTCAAAAAGCTAAAAGGTTGAAAATACTGCCGGAACTGCCCGTGTGTCGATACCAGAGAAAAATCGCCTACAAAGCCGGGTGAATAGCTCAGCCGGATGGAGGTAAGGTTACCGTGGCGCGGATCGTAGGTACGATCGCGATTTTCGAAAATAAGGCCCGCAGAAATATAGTTACTCCATCCTCCTTTACTTCCCTTAGGCGGATAAAGCGCAAAGGAGGTAGAGTCGCCCCTGGCCACGGGATTTTCATATTCTATCCCTACCCCAAATTGCAGATCAAGCTGGCGGTTATTCCTTCCTTTATAGACAGGATAATAGCCGTCGATACTTAGCTCCCAGCCCACTGATTTATAGTCATAAAACCCATTTTTATACCCTTTCTCTTTAAAGGGCCTATCATTCCCAATTCCGAAATAGTTATCCGCTTTATATCGGTGGAAGTGCAGGTCAACGACAGAACGAACCGGACTGTTCCAGGTCCTTGGTTGTTCATAAATGGCTTCAACCTCAACAAAACCAAGGGTCGATCCCAGCACCTTTCCTTTCAGCCGATTGCGATAAGGCTCTGTATCACCTTTATAATTTGTACGATCATAAATAATGCCCCCGATCAGCCCTTTGTCTGATCCATAGCTTATGACCGGTACAATAGTATTTCTGACCGAATCAGCACCCACCTCGTAGTTTAACACCTGGGCCTGCAGTGAAAGGCTGCTGATCCAAATCAATAGTACAAATAAAACGAATCTTCTTGTCAAAGTACTTTATTTTAGTCCAAAGTGCCTTCCTGCTCTAACTGATCAAGTGTATTCACAGCGTGCCGCAGGTGCGGAATAACAATACTTCCACCAACTACCAGGGCTACATTCATGGCATCAATAATTTCTTCTTTTGTATAGCCGGCTTCAGCACATTGTTCCAGGTGATAGTCGATGCAATCGTTACAGCGCATCACGGCTGAAGCAACAAGCCCAAGCAGTTCCTTGGTCTTACCCGGCAGCGCAGCATCCTTATAAGCGTTTGTATCAAGATTAAAAAAGCGCTTAACTCCTAAATGATCCGTATCTAAAACCTTCTTATTTCCTTCCTTTCTGGCTTCACGGAAACGCTCCAGGCTATTCTTTTCTATTTCGCACATCATTTTACTACCTTTATATTTACAAAATGCCTTCAAAGATAATATTTATTTTCAGGAACTCTAATATTGAATTTGTTACTGACTTAGCAGCTTTATTTTGTGAAGAAGAAAAAACCTAAACATAAATTGGCGGTTATCGGTGACAGCCTGAGTCAAGGCTTTAATAATGGTGGTATTTACCGAACCGATCTTAATTTTCCGGCAATGCTGGCCCGATGCTGGGAACCGGAACCTGAATTTAAGCAGCCGCCCTTTACCGCCCAGGCCGGTATCCCGCTCAATCTGGAGGTATTAATACGGGGGCTTTCCGACCGCTATGGCGATTCCATTGAGTGGAACGAATATCTGCCCGCACTGGCTCATCTTTACTCCACACTCCGCCGCATCAAGCGCTACTGGGAAGGCGAGCTCAAGCCGCTCAACCATCCCGAACAAGCTATGCCTTATCACAATCAATCGTCATGGGGCTTTGCCATGAACGATGCCTGGATGGTTACCGAACATCTGAGCCGGCGGTTGATCAAGACCGAGCCGGAAACCTATTCCATTTTTGACATGCTGCCCGATCACGCGATGTACGTGACCGCAAGCCTGGTGCTTAATCCGTCTTTTCATCACCAATTTACCCATGCAACGCAGCTGGATAACATCCGTTACCTGCAAGATAACGGCGGCATAGAAAATCTTATTGTCACGATGGGCCATAATAATATCATTGGCGCCGTATCTGACCTCAAATTTATCCTATCGGAAGAGGAAGACCTTGTTGAATTCCCGTCCAAGCGGCAGTACACCGTCTACCGGCCGGAGCATTTTGAGCAAGAGTATCGAAAACTGGCTGAAAAAGTCAGCCAAATCGGTGCCCAGCGCATCATCACCCAAACCATCCCCTATGTTACCATTCCGCCTGTGTCGCGCGGGGTTAATTCGGATAAGTCCCGCGAAGGGCATACCGGCTACTTCGATTATTATACCCGATTTTGGATCTGGGATAAAGATTTTCATCCGGACAAACACCCCTATCTGACCAAGAAACAAGCGATTTCACTCGACCAGCACGTGGATGAATACAATAACATTATCCGGCAGGTATCCGAAGAGTACGGATGGATCAATGTGCCGCTCAACAAGTATCTAAGCGGCTATGCCCGCCGGCGGCTGGGCGGCAAGCTGCGGCTTCCCTTTCCCGAGCAATTTGTCGAGGCAATGAACAACCACCCGATGACCTCCCATCTGCTGGAAGACCCTAAAAGTCCTAAACTCAGCACGGACTATCTTCGCATCGACCGCGACACCGCGAAGGTCTTCAAAGGCGGACTCTTTAGCCTCGACGGCATTCACCCCTCTACGATTGGTTACGGCCTGATTGCTCAAATATATCGAAGAACCATGGAAGAACACGGTATTTCTTTTGACAAACCCATTGACTGGGATTTCATCATCAAAAACGATACCCTTGTCACCAACCCGCCATATTTACTGGTAGAACTTCGAAATTTGCTTCGATTTTTGTCGCTCGACCGTCAACATAAGATGTCAATGGTAGGAAACGGACTGCTTAACCAGCTGATGAATATCTTTTCCGCTCGCGATCCCAAACAAAGCCAACACAGCGAGGGATGAGCCACAGCTCAAATGGTCTTTTAATAGCAAAGTCAATAATTCAAGGCTGCCTTAATAAGAGCAGATTTTAAAATAGCTGTCAAATTAATGCGTTTTGAATAAATTGAATTTCGTAAAGTTTCGGAAAGCTTACAGAGCTGATTAGGACTAAGGCCGCCTATTTGGGAAAAATAATTACTGTAACGCACTTACCGGTTAGATCTGCTCCTAAAAGATCATTAATAGGCCTATTGACTGATAACACCACCGATAATTCTCAGTAGCGAGGAAACCTTTATTTAAAAGTAACCAACGGTAATTATTGTTAATGTTAACCGGCAAAGGCATATATAGTGGTAAAATTAGAAACTTTATCTGTCGTTAATATTATTTTCGTACTCTTCGACAATTCAGCTTGCCCGTGTCATATACACTAAATATTATATGCATTCCACCATGAATAAAAAAAGTACTTCCGTTGGCATTTTAGGAGGCGGTATATCAGGATTGGCAACGGCCTATTACCTTCAAAAAACGGGCTGTGCTGCTACCGTTTATGAACAAGCCGACAGCGTAGGCGGGGCTATAAAAACCACGCGCACCGGAGACTGGCTGGTAGAAGAAGGGCCAAATACGCTGATGGTAAAATCTCACCGGATCTGGCAGCTGCTTGAGGAGCTCAAGCTTAATGCGAAAATCATTGAGGCCAACAGCCTGGCAAAACGCCGCTATATTGTGAAGAATAATCATCCGGTGCCGCTGCCCGATTCCGTGCTCAGCTTACTGAAAACGCCGCTGTTTTCGGCGGCGGCCAAACTGCGCTTGCTGAAAGAACCTTTTATTGCGGCTTCCGATGAAGAGGATGAATCTATTGCCTCTTTTATCCGCCGACGCCTGGGAAAAGATCCGCTGAATTATGCCGTCAATCCTTTTGTATCGGGTGTTTATGCCGGAACACCCGATGAATTGTCGGTCAAACATACTTTTTCAGCACTTTGGGAGCTGGAACAGCAATACGGAAGCCTGTTTAAAGGCTTGCTCAAAAAGGAGCGTTCTAAAGACAAGCCCAAACGGGCGCTCATCTCTTTTACGGAAGGCAATCAATTACTGCCCAATGCTCTGGCCGGGCAGCTGGAACATCCCGTGCAAACTTCTACTGCCATTCAATCCGCAAAATTTCAGGATCAGCGATGGCAGCTTAGGGCTAATCAAAGTGGGCGTTCTATTCAGGCCTCGCATGATCTTGTGATCTCGACCCTTCCGGCCTACAGCCTGGCAGATATTTTCGGTTCGGAATTTAGAAGCCTGAGCTCCATTCCGTACGCGCCGGTCAGCAGTTTGGCCCTTGGTTACCGGAAGGATCAGGTTCAGCACCCGCTGGACGGCTTCGGGATGCTTATCCCCGCCGCTGAAGACTATGATAC
>DATGUX010000353.1:0-2479 GCA_035300985.1 Fodinibius sp. | reverse complement strand
GAAAAGCTGGGCAGTGTGGCTATTCAGTTGGCGCCCGAGAACGCAAATACCTTTTCCTTTGAATATAGCGGAAGTTGTGCTCAGTACGCGGATGTGCTCACCGATTCTATGCTTAAAGGCATCCTGAGCTATCATGTAAGCGAAGCAGTCAACCTGATTAATGCCCGGCATTTTGCTGAAGAGCGCGGACTGCAGATTAGCGAAACCAAATCCGGCCGCGGCAAAATTTATAACGATCTCATCACCGTCAGTTTAGGTCCGGACGCCCCCTATCAGCATATTTCGGCTTCCGTATTTGGCGAAAATGATTACCGTATTGTACAGATAGACGGTTTTGCTATTGAGCTGCGACTGGAAGGTAATATCGTTATGTATCAAAATGTTGATAAGCCGGGTATGCTGGCCGGTGTAAGCAGCGCAATGGCAGAAAAGGGTATTAATATCGGTTCGCTAAGCCTGGGTCGCATTGCTGAAAAGGCGAAAGCTATTACGGCTGTCTCGGTAGATCAGCAGCTTAACGAGGCTGAATTACAGCCTCTCCGTGAGCTGGAAGGGGTTGAAGCCCTGAGGTATATCAGCCTTTCCGATCAAGAATAATTGAATGGAGGATCGGCGATGAAAGCTATTGAGCATATCGGTATTGCGGTCAACGATATTGAGGAAGCCGTAAAAACGTACGAGCGGCTGCTGGACACCGAGTGCTACAAGCGCGAAGTAGTGGAAGAGCAAAAGGTAGATACAGCTTTTTTTCGAACCGGCCCGTCCAAGGTAGAGTTACTTGGAGCCACGGCCGAGGATTCCGTCATTGCTAAATACCTCAGCAAGCAGGGTGAAGGGATGCATCACGTAGCTTTCGAAGTGGAAGATATCCGCGCTGAGATGGAGCGGCTGGGGCAGGAAGGCTTTACCCTGCTTTCGGAGGAGCCCATGCACGGTGCGGATAACAAGCTGGTGGCTTTTGTACATCCCAAAGACAACCACGGCGTGCTGGTGGAATTGTGCCAAACGATAAAAGAATAGGTTGAGTTTAGGCACGAACACTCCTATATTTCGCACGTTGATTTCGGGACGTCCAACTACACTAAAGCTTCGATGGACAAGTAAAGCTTTAAACGGGCGGTAAGAATTACACCGGAATACGTATTTCACCAAATTTCTTTTTTTTCGGGACGTGGCGCAGCCCGGTAGCGCGCACGACTGGGGGTCGTGAGGTCGCAGGTTCAAATCCTGTCGTCCCGACATTAATAAAAGCCTTCTGATAGCCTTAGAGCTGTTGGAAGGCTTTTTTAGTTTGTAGGCTTCCCTCAGTTCATTTCGGGTTGACTTCGGCCAAGGACGCAGTTACTGCTCTCCTACTGCTCTCCAAAATTAGAGAGTGTAGGTAAGATGATAGATAGTTTATTCTATCTTGTGAGATGGCTCCAAGTTCTTCTCACCGGTTAATCCACTACAATACCCAATACAGCAACAGCAGGATAATCATTATCCACACCATAATTTGCAGGCCTTTAGACTGCTTGGGGAATTCATATCCGCAGATGGGGCAAAGCTCAGCATCGCGATCAACCATCATGGCACATCCGGGACATTCTCTCTTTTTATTGCTCATAATATAGTCGGTTGAACTGATATAACTAATGTGGAATTATCGCAGACCGCTGGGTGGAATGCCATACTGCTTGCGGAAGGCGTTGGTCAGATGGGCCGGGTCGCTATAACCCACTTTATAAGCAATTTCGGCGATGGTGAGGTCGGTATCCAGAATGTAGGAGCGGGCCCGTTCAAGTTTATGCTGCAAGTGATAGGCATAGGGTGTAGTACCGAAAACGGCTTTGAAACCGCGCTTTAACTTGAACTCGTTAGTGCCCACCAACCGAGAAAGCTGGGCCAGCGTAGGTGGATCTTCCAATCGTTCTATGAGGATCTCCTCTACCCGGTGGATGCGCTCCAGGTCTGCCCCGGAGATCGCGTGGCTGTTGGAGGATTTCCTGGTGTTGTTAGCAAACATCATGGAGAGCAGATCCAGGATCTGGGCTTCCAAAAATAATGAACCTACTATCTGATTGGTATCAGGCTGCTGAATACGCTGGATGATACTGCGCACGCGGGGCGTAATAGGCATATTTTGCTCCTTGTGCAGGCAAAGATCTTTTCGCTTAATTTTATTAATAATCGGAGCAAGTACATTTGGGAAGCGCTTCGAAAGATCCTGCAGATAGTCTTCCGAAAGGGTGATCAAGAAGCTGGTACCGCCCAGGGCTTCCAGCAATTCAAAGCTCTCATGCATCGGCGGGATAATCAACAGGTTGGCTTCTCCCGGAGAGATACTCAGCTGGTCGTTTGTGGACGATTGTATAGCCTGGACCGATCCCTCCAGCTGGAAACAGAGTGCAACAAACGGTTGGTTGAGCCGGGTAGAGCTGATCATCCCCGGTTTATACTGGTAGGTCTCCCGGATGGCAGTATAATGTTTGTGGCC
>DATGUX010000352.1:0-5264 GCA_035300985.1 Fodinibius sp. | reverse complement strand
CCGGCCGGGATATGGTGGAGTGCCGTTACGATGCCGGTAGCACCGGTTTGCTTGATGTCGGACAGGGGGATGGTATCATAGGATCCAAACCAGCGCCAGGTGTGTTCAAAGTTCATCAATTTTGAAAAGATAGTTTTGTGTTATCATTTTAGAAACCAAATAAACCGGGTAACCATAAGCTTAGTTGCGGAAATAAAGTTACAAGTATAAGGGCTACAATCATGGCTAAAAAAAGCGGTAGTAGTGGCCACACTAATTTTTCGATTGTGGTTTTAGCAACGCTGGCACCAACAAAAAGCACTGACCCAACCGGTGGGGTACAGAGTCCGATACAGAGATTGAGAATCATGATGATACCAAAATGTACCGGATCTATTCCCATATCCTGGACGATGGGAAGAAAAATGGGCGTAAAAATAAGCACGGCTGGAGTCATGTCCATGAAAGTTCCTACAAAAAGTAAAATAAAATTAATCATCAGTAAAATGATAATGGGATTATCACTCAATCCCAGCAGTGTTGCGCTTACTGACTGTGGAATATTTTCGAAAGACATGACCCATGACATGGCAATTGAAGTTGCAATAAGCAGTAGCACTATGGCCGTTGTCTTTACAGCCTCCAGGAAAACACTCGGCAGTTCCTGTATATTTAACTCTTTGTAAATAAAACCGAGAATAAGTGTATAAAGAACGGCAACGGCAGAAGCCTCAGTGGCTGTAAATATACCGGCAATGATCCCTCCTATTACAATAATGAGCAGCAAGAGGGAAGGGATTGCTTTGATAAAGCTTGCCCCCAATGCTCTCAAACTCACTCGTTCGCCAGTAGGATAACCTTTCTTTTTTGCCCATATTGCAGCAACAGCCATTAACAGTAAACCAGTAAGGATGCCCGGAATATAGCCTGCTAAAAAGAGTGCAGCAATTGAAGCGCCGCCACTGGCCAGGGAATAGATGATCAAAACATTAGAGGGTGGAATTAGAAGACCAGTGGTAGAAGAGGTGATATTGACGGCAGCCCCGAATTCACGGTCGTATCCTTCGTCAACCATCCGCGGCCCCAAAATACTGCCAACGGCAGTTGCTGCCGCCATGGCCGAACCGGCAACAGCTCCGAAAAGCATAGCCGCAACAACATTCACATAGGCAAGTCCGCCGGGTAGAGAACCCATCATATTTTTTGCAAAATTAATAAGGCGCTTGGCAATCCCCCCCCGGTTCATGAGTTGACCTGCCAAAACGAAGAAGGGTATAGCAAGGAGTGTAAAGCTATCCAAACTGGTGCCCATACGCTGGGCTATCGTGGTGAAGGCGGGTAAGGAGTCAATACTGATGAGAATCGTAATAAGACTCGAAATCCCAATACTCCATGCGATGGGTACGCCTATTGCCAAAAGCGTTACAAAGCTGATAACAAGAATAAAAATTCCAATAACTTCCATAGTTTTTACTCCGTCACTTCGTGACTTTTGGTTAAGCCTGATTCAGAATTATTACTGTCTGTTAAAAGGTCGGATATTTTATAGTAGCAAACCAATAAGCCGCTTATGGGAAGAACCAGGTACACATAGGCAAGCGGGATATTAAGAGCGGCTGAAGTTTGTCCGAGATTATAGGTAATATGTACCAGTTGGCTGCCACCAATGATCAGCACGACAAATACAAAAGCAATGATAGTCAGATTTATTATGGTCTGGAGTATCTGCTTTTTACACCCGTCAAGGCGGGAGGGAAGCAGATTGATCGCCACATGCATATTGGCGCCAGCTACGTATGCGCCCCCGAGCAGACCAATCCATATCATAAGAAAGCGGGCGAGTTCCTCTGTGACCGTACTGGCTTCTCCCATTATATAGCGGGTAAAAACCTGCCAAAGAACGCATATAAGCATCGTTACCATCAGTATCACCAGTATATAGGCAACTGCTTTATTGATAGATTTCCTCATGGCTATTTTATTATGGTTGAACGGATTTAATTTGCTGGGCCAATTTATAAAGTTCAGGGTTACTTTCTTTTAAACGGTCATAGATAGGCTGCGTTTTTTTGATAAAAGGCTCCTTGTCCGGCCTATTTATTTTTACGCCCGCTTGTTTTACTTTCTTTAGGGCTTCTTTCTCAGCCTTTGCCCAAATTTTGCGTTGGTATTCTTTGGATTCATTTGCTGCTTCTTGCAACCATTTTTGTTCTTTTTTAGTTAACTTGTTCCAAGTCTTTGTGCCGATAAGAAGAATGTCTGGAACGGCCGTATGTTCATCCAGGCTATAGTATTTACAGACTTCATAATGATGCGAAGTTTCGAAAGAGGGGGGGTTATTTTCTGCACCTTCAACAATACCCTGTTGTAAGGCAGAGTATAATTCGCCCCAAGAAATAGGGGTTGCCGACCCCCCTAAAATGTTGATCAATGCAACAGCCATATCACTGTTTTGGACGCGAATTTTTAATCCTTGCAGATCTCGAGGAGATTTAATAGGAGTATTTTTGGTATAGAAGCTTCGATACCCGGCATCATAATAGGTAAGTCCCCTGAGACGGTATTTTTGAGGCGCAAGCAGAAGTTGTTTTCCTATTTCTCCATCCATCACAGCAAACCGGTGTTTGTCATTTCGGAACAGATAGGGGAGGCTAAAAACTCTTATTTTGGGAGCAAAATTTTGAAGGACGGCAGATGAGACTTTCGAAATATCTATGCTTCCAATTTGGAGCAGTTCAAGGAGCTCGCGCTCTGTACCCAATTGCTGGCTGGGATATATTTTAATGCGAAGTTGGCCATCCGATTTCTCATTGGTCTTCTTGGCCATATATTCCATTGCTTTATGTACCGGATGAGAAACGGGGAGACCGTGTCCCAAGCGAAGCGTTTTTACATCTGAGATCCCATTGCAACCCGTAGAAAAAAACAATAAAGTCAATCCAATGAAAAAAGATAAGATAAGTTTTTTCATATATTAATTCCGGGTTCTAACGTTCTCAATTGTTGTCAGCGTATCTTTAACATGTTTTTGTAGTCCTTCAAAATCTTGGTTAGACAAAAAATCTTTTGTGATAAGCTTAGATCCCATTCCCACACAGGTGGCTCCCGCGTTAAACCACGCTTCCAAATTCTCCTTTTCTGCCGTAACACCGCCGGTGGGCATAATACTGGTCCACGGACGCGGTGCTTTAGCCGCCTTTACAAAGCGGGGACCTAACTGACTACCGGGAAATATTTTAACGATTTCAGCTCCGAGTTCCTCGGCCTGGGATATTTCTGTTACAGTACCACAACCAGGCCCCCAGAGCACTTTCCGACGGTTGCACACCTTTGCGATGTCCTCATGCAGTACCGGTGATACAATGAAATTGGCGCCAAGCTGCATATAGAGCGAGGCCGTACCAGCATCCGGCACGGAACCTACGCCCAGGATCATTTCCGGCAATGCTTTGGCGGCAAATTTGTTGAGTTCACCGAATACCTGGTGGGCAAAATCGCCGCGGTTGGTAAATTCCAGGAGCCGGGCGCCTCCTTTATAGCAAGCCCGTAACACCTTTTTGCTGGTTTCGATATCATCATGATAAAACAGGGGCACCAAGCCCGTTTGTTTCATCACTGATGCCACCTGAATGCGTGTAAATCGTGCCATAAGCGCTTTAATTTTAGAATTTGAGGATGTTAATTTATCTTGATACTCGCCCGGAGGCGTCGCCTTCCATCAGTTTTTCGACCTCGGCTGCGGTCGAGAGATTAGCATCGCCGTAGATGGTATGCTTGAGGCAGGAGGCAGCTACGGCAAAATTCAGGGCCTGTTGGTCGGTCTCATAGCTAAGCAGCCCGTAAATCAGTCCCCCCATAAAGGAGTCCCCGCCGCCCACGCGATCTACGATGTGGGTGATTTGATAGGTTGGGGCTTCCAAAAACTCATCGCCATTGTACAGCACACCTGACCAACTGTTGTGGGATGCACTTATGGATCCTCGGAGGGTAGTAATAACTTTTTGTGCCCGAGGGAATCGTTCCATGAGGGCCTCGCAAGTGGCTCGATAGGCCTTGGCTTCTACCGATCCTCCTTCGGTCACATCCACACTTTCCGGATGGATACCAAAATGCTTTTCAGCATCCTCTTCATTTCCTAAAATAATATCGCAGCCTTCCACCAGGCCGGGCATGATGTCGCCGGGCTCCTTGCCGTAGTTCCAGAGTTTGGCGCGGTAATTAAGGTCGGTTGATACCGTCACTCCCAGCTGGTTGGCGGCGTCAATGGCCTCCTTACAAGCATCGGCGGCACCTTGAGAAATAGCCGGCGTGATGCCCGTCCAGTGGAACCATTGGGCCCCGTTAAAGACCTTCTCCCAGTCAATCATGCCCTTTTTGATACTGGATATGGCCGAATGCGCACGATCGTAAATGACCTTGCTGCCGCGGCTGACGGCCCCGATTTCCAGGAAATAAATGCCCAACCGCTGCCCGCCCCAGGCGATGTGGTCAGTCCCAACCCCTCGCTTGCGCATCTCCATCATGGCGCAGCGGCCAAGATCGTTGTCGGGCAGGCGGGTCACAAAGTCCACCGGGACCCCGTAATTGGCCAGGGAAACAGCTACATTGGATTCTCCGCCTCCGTAAATGACATCCAGCGAGTTGGCCTGAGAAAATCGCAGATGATCCGGCGGGGAAAGGCGCATCATGATTTCACCGAAAGTAATTATTTTTTTCATAATTAGGTACGTAATGTCTTTGAATTAACTAAAAGTTAAAATATTCGTTAGCGTTATTATAGCAAATATCTGAGACAATGGTACCCAGCCAGTCGATATCGTTGGGCAGCAGCCCCTGATCCACATCCTTGCCAATCAGATTACATAAAACACGACGGAAATAGTCGTGCCGTGGGTAGGAAAGAAAGCTACGTGAGTCGGTAAGCATGCCCACAAAACAGCTCAATAGTCCCAGATTAGAGAGAGTGTTAATCTGCTTCTCTATACCGTCTTTTTGATCCAAAAACCACCATGCCGAGCCAAACTGCATCTTTCCTTTGGTTGAACCGTCGTTGAAGTTGCCAATCATCGAGGCCATCACTTCATTATCACTGGGATTCAAATTATAAAGGATCGTTTTGGCCAGTTGGTCAGTTGAATCAAGTTCGTTTAAGAATTTAGCGAGTGTTTGGCTTTGAGAAAAATCTCCAATGGAATCAAAGCCGGTGTCGGGCCCCAGTTTTTGCATCATCCGATCGTTGGTGTTACGCAAAGCTCCCAGGTGATACTGTTGGACCCAATCTCTGC
>DATGUX010000351.1:0-4190 GCA_035300985.1 Fodinibius sp. | reverse complement strand
GATGGTTACGGCAACGAAACCGTACGGAATCTTGATGAAGCTATCATTGCTTTTGAAAATCTGGGCGGCCACAGCGACCGTGATATTATCGGGGAGGCCTTTGTTGACTTTAGTCATGAACTGGCCGTGCAGGTGGCCCGTAACGAAACGGGGCACGAGGTATATCCCTGTTGCGAGACGGTTCAGGAAGATCATATTTGCGTAGCTCTTAAAACCCCTGCTCCGGTAGATGAAGCAATCCGCAGGGAAGCACAGGCCATCGCGGTTTCAGCTACCGAGGCAATTGACGGCAAGGGAATCTTTGCCTTTGAGTTTTTCTTGACCAAAGATGGCCGGTTGCTCCTTAATGAATCGGCTCCGCGGCCGCATAACTCGGGTCACTACACCATCGAAGGTTGTTATACCTCCCAATTTGAAAATCATGTGCGTGCTGTCTTAGGCCTGCCGCTTGGTTCCGCCAAATTGCGGAAGCCGGCCGTTGCCATGATTAACCTGCTGGGAACGCACGAGCGGGATGCCCGGATTGATCATGCCGTTGAAGCAATGAAAGCTTCCGATGGACACCTGCACATCTACGGCAAGCTGGATAGCCGCCCGGGCCGGAAGATGGGACACTATACCCTGCTGGGTGAAGAGATGGAAACAACCTATAAAAAGGCTCAAGAACTGACGGAAGAAATTATAATTTAATATCAATAGGATTCTGGATTCTAAAGTCTGGATTCTATTTTCAATAGAAGCGAGTAAAAACTTACCCATTTATTATGAGTGAAAACCAACCCAAAGTAGGTGTTATTATGGGCAGCGACAGCGACTGGCCCACCATGAAAGAGGCCTGCAGCATTTTAGAAGAATTTGATATTCTCTACGAAAAGAAAGTAGTATCCGCCCACCGAACACCGGATCTAATGGCCGACTACGGAAAGCAAGCACGCGAGCGCGGCCTTAAAGTCATCATTGCCGGAGCAGGCGGTGCCGCACACCTGCCGGGCATGACCGCCGCCTACACTACCCTGCCGGTTATCGGTGTACCCATCAAAACAAGCACGCTCAACGGCCTTGACAGCCTCTATTCGATTGTACAGATGCCCAATGGTGTTCCTGTAGCGACGGTTGCCATTGGGAAAGCCGGAAATGCAGGTCTGCTGGCTGTCCGCATGCTCAGCATGGAATCTGCAGCTCTGGCTAAAAAGCTGGACCAATATCATAAACGAATGGCAGAAGAATCTATCCAAAAGACCGATAATTTAACCTAAATTTTCTTTGGAACTATATCTGGATGATGAACTTTGAGCAGGATTTTATAATGCGGCAGATACAACAGCTGACGCAATTGCTGCAGCAGATCATCTTTAAGAAGAAACAAAATAAACACAAAGAAGCGCGTCAGCAGATTCGGGATGCACTTGAGCGCTTTACTGCAGATCAACCCCAAAACTTCAGTGAGCTCAGCCTTGAAGAAACGCTCCGCCTATTCAATCAAGAAGATGGCTTCCGGGCAGAATTGGCAGTTGCGGTAGCAGATTTACTGGCTGAGCAGGGTGATCTTTATCAGAACCGTAAATTTAGCCGGTCGCAAAAAAGCTATGCGCAGGCGTTTTTATTGTATCAGGCTTCCGCCCGGGAAGGCCTCCAATCGATGCCTATCAATTTCACCCGGAATATAGAAAAGGTGGAGAGCCAAATTCACAACTCCAAACAGCTGGATAAAATTGCTGACCTGATAACCAAAGTGTAGCTTTAACCAACAGTCCAGACTCTCTATTCCTGACATCCCCAGCCTGAATGGGCTTTTCGATTTGCCTGAGGTCCAAAATTAGCAGACTTAAATAAAGTAATAATCCCTTCTGATTGTTGCCCGGCATCCCATAGTTGCGATACTGCACAATCAATATTATCCTGCTCTATGGCTCCCCGGCTTGCCTCTTCCATCGCGCGGTTATAATCCGCAGATAGCGAATCAATATAGCTGCCAATGCCTGACATATCGTAGATCGAAAGTGTTACTGCCGTCTGCAGAAAGCTGCTCAGCCGATCGAAAGAATCCCTGGCTATAGCTTCGGTTAGCTCCTTCGTTGATATATCCGGATCTTCCTCCAGCAGTAGTAGTTTCCGTGAATCTATCTGCGAAAGATGCAGATTCTGCGGGGAAGCCAGCAGGTATTTGGTCAGTGGCTGTTGTTTGGCGGCCATCTCGGGAGTCCCATTATCGCAGGTAGAAAGTACGGATAGCTCAAAGTGAGAACTGTCCTCCAAAAAGGAGCGCTCCCCTTCCACAAAGCTATCGGTTGCAAGTTGTGCATCGGGACGCGACTGGAAATAACTGGCGGCAGAATCCTTTGGAATTTCATGCCCGAAATAAAGAAAGAAGGTTCGCAGTGAATCCCGGCTGCGATATTTATGATACAGCCGGCTCTCACTCAAAAAGGCCTGTGTTTCTGAGGCCGGGGAATATTTTTTCTGATGAATGCGCTTGCCTTTCCGATAATGCAGCATCCGGCGATCTTTCCGGGGAAACAGCCACAAAATCTTAGTCTCCGGCCTTTGGTGATAGATAAATACCTCACCATGCTTAGCCTGTTCCGCCACCTCCACAGCTTTAAGAAGCTGCTGTTCATCAGACTGCAAGCTTCGGCCCGCCGTATCATGATACAGGTAATTGGCATCGCCGTGAATGATATAAATAAGCCGGTAGTTAAGATCCGATGACTCCTCGGTTGAAAAAGCGTTGTCCGTTGCTATAGTCTTTGAGGATCGGCAGCCACTAAAGATAAGCAGCACCGTAAAAGCAACACACCAAAAACGTATCAACATATTCGTTTGACTGGTAGAGCACTTTACGAAACTTGTACTCGAAATGTCATTTCTTAATGAAAACTAATCCATAGGGTTTAAAGGGAGTTCCACTCCCGTCTCAGGAGTAGAACTCTTTCCGAACGGAGGCTTTTGCAAAGAGCTCTGATACTTTATTTATCTTAGAGAAGAAGCAACAGAATAATGATTAGCACCAACAATACGGCACTAATGCTTATCGAAACCATTTTAGCCTGCTCAAGATCTTGCTGCACGTAATTTGCAAAGTTGTTTAAGTTACTGTCCTCCACTCTGTTGAATCCATCCAGCCCGTTCAGTTCATTCCTTTTTTGCTGTATATCAGCTTTAAACGAATTAATGGCTTTTTTATCCTTTTCCGATACCATCCTGATTTCTTGAGCCTTATCAAAGGCGGCCGTCATCTTATCAAATGAGCTATTAAGAATCTTTCTCTTTTGAGACGGATCATCCGCTTTTTTAACCTTTTGGACCATTGAGTTAACGTACGATTTGAACATATCCAAAGCATCGTCGCGATCTCCTATGCCCGTTGCAGCAGCCGTTTGTACAGAAAACATGAATACGACTATGTAAATGGAATATCTTATTAATTTCATAATGATATATTTCTATTTAGAGAATAGTTCTGATTGTACTGTATCTGATCTGTTAAATGCTAATAGCAGAAATAAGTTTCAACTCCTTTACTCTGCCATTAGTAACTTCATTTAAAGATCTTTTTTAACGGCTAAGAATACCATGTGAGTAGCCACATTAACCGTTCCGCCGGACTTTTCATCCCAATGATTCATCAATAGGCTAAGCTCTTTGCTTGTAAGCGACCGACCCGATTGCTGTGTATTGGCGCCAATGCGTTTAAGATGGGAAAAGAAATCAAAGGCACTTTCAAATCTTTGCATTATCGTATCCTCATAATAATCTACCTGCGAAGGACCTACCGACATTTTTACAACTACCTCCTCCACATCGGGCAGGCTATTCCCGGTATAGGGCAGCCCTAACTCCTGGCAATGTCTGCGCCAGTTGGGAAAGCTCTCATTACCGGGAAAGGAGGCCAGTAGCAACCCACCCGGCTTGGTAGCATCCATCCAGCGGCCCAGCGTTAGGGCCGGGTCTCTAAACCAATGGGCGGTAAACCCGCTGACGGCCATTGCGTAATAGGGTTCCTCGTGCTCAGGCTGCTCAGCATCAGCTGTGTGGAAAGACAGGTTATTGTAGTCAGTAAGTTTTTCCCGGCTGTAGGCCACCATCTGATCCGACAAATCGATTGCTTCAATTACCCTCTGGGGATATAGTTCTGCCAGTCCTTTAGTGACAAATCCGGTTCCGCATCCCAGTTCCGCAATAGGACCGGA
>DATGUX010000350.1:0-3328 GCA_035300985.1 Fodinibius sp. | reverse complement strand
GATTATGGGGATGACCCGGCTATTGAGCTTTATTCGAAATTGGGAATGCGTGAAGAGGTTCTTCACTTTGATATCCCAACTCAAAAGTACCGGTGAATAGGCAGAAGAGATCCCAAGATGCCTGATGTGCCGGACTAACTCACATTTATTATCTAAAAAAGCCAATGGCATCTCCGGGTAATTTTTTTATTGTCCGGATACGGCCTAATCGCAAATTAAAGGCGAGTTCCTAATGGAAAAGCTTCAACCTCTATCCTATCACCACGATCTCACTTCTTTTACAAGAGAACTGTATCAGCTACTTTCCCGGGCGGGCATTTCTGCTTCAGGAAACCGTCCAGCAAATAGCCAGTCTCGCTCGGTATCGGATCTTAAGATTCAACCCAAAATAGGAAGAGTGATCGTTTATATCGAAGAGCACCTGAGCGAACAGCTGAGCCTTGAAAAACTGGCTGAAGAGGCGCACCTGAATAAGTATCAGCTTATACGACTATTCCGCAAAGAACAGAATACCACGCCCTGGAAGTTTTTGATTGGCAAGCGCATCGATAAAGCAAAAGAAATGCTGGAAAAGGGCATAGCGCCTGGCCAGATAGCCGTGGAAACCGGATTTTATGATCAGCCCCACTTTAGCAGATCCTTCCGGGAAGAAACAGGGCGAACGCCCAAGGAATATCAGAAACTATTTATTTCCCAAAATTAATATACAGGCTTTAAAAACCAGGTTTTCTCATCATAAAAGTCCGCATTGATGTATCTGAGTTAACTTGCAACCTTATTAGCCCTAAGTAAGGATCTACAAATGTTTAACCCGCCCTCACTGGTCATAAGAGCGGTTTCATAACGCCCCTGTAAATTTAGGTATTTAGAATAGGCAGCCCCTGCATTCTGATACCGATCTCCTTAGCCCTGCCTTTCTGCAATATTTTACAATCTTCCGGTTTGTTGATGTTTTACTTTAATCCAAAGCAAATTAGCTATCCAAAAACTTATCCCCGTTATGGAACGCAAGAAACAGCCCCTTATTCAACAACCCGTTAGTGACCGTCTGTTTAAATCACGCATTATCATTATTAATGGTCAAATTACTCAGGATTTGGTGGGCAGTATAACTTCCCAGCTGCTGGCGCTCGCCTCTCAGTCAGATGACCCAATCACCCTGTTTATTCATTCGCAGGGTGGCCATGTGGAATCCGGTGACTCCATTCATGATGTCATTCGTTTTATTGATGCACCCGTTCGCGCCGTGGGAAATGGTTGGGTTGCAAGTGCAGGTGCCCTAATCTACGTTTCAGTTCCGCTCGAAAACCGGTACTGCCTGCCCAATACCCGGTTTTTGCTACATCAGCCCAAGGGCGGAATACAGGGCAGCGGTAGTGACATCGCCATTGAAGCCGAGGAGATCGTAAAGATGCGACGGCGACTGAACAAGATTTTTGCAGAAGCCACTGGTCAGCCACTTGAGAAGGTAGAAGAGGATACCCAGCGTAATTTTTGGCTTACCGCTGAAGAAGCGAAAAAGTATGGACTGGTGGGCTCTATTGTAGAGCATATTTCAGAAGTGAAATAAACCGGGTTACGCCAGATGGATTGGACATTCATTCCTGGCGCGCATTTACCATCCGGCCGATTGCCATTTAAAATAACACCCCATAAATGTGAAAAATACGGAAATATGTGTAACAGGAGCTGGCCGTACTGATAGACGAGGTAATTAGATAATCTTCGAGTGATTAAGTAAAAAGTTAAAAAAAGTTGAATTTAGCTGTTGCAGCCTATTTGAGAACTTTATATGCTTGATAAGTACTTTAATACTTAAGTAAATATCAATGAAATGGAAAGCATAAGTAACACATTAAAATTTTTTCTAAATCTTATGATGACCCAATCAGCCATCGCCAAAAGCTTTGATGCGCGTTTAAGCTTGCACAGTATCAGCTTAAATGACTTTATGATTTTGCTTCACTTAAGCACGGCGCCCAAACAAAAACTTCGAAGGGTTGATTTAGCTGAGAAAGTAGGCTTGTCCGCATCGGCTGTCACGCGCAAGCTGGCGCCGCTGGAAAAAATAGGCATGGTTAAACGCGAAGAAAATGCAAGAGATGCCCGCGTAAGTTTCGTCAAGCTTGCTAAAGGCGGCAAGAAAACATTAAAGGAAGCCTTGAATAGTGCTGAAATGGCCGCATCGGAATTATATCCCAAAGAAAGAGAGGAGGAATTAACAGACATTACAGATATCCTGATACAATTAGGAGGCTCGATAAAATAGGTGAACTATTATGAGAACTATAGAAATACCAAAGGATAAGCAGACAGGTGTTAAAAAGCGCCAAACAAAACGTTCGGCACTATCGAATTCAGCCGAATAGAATTACTGAAGGCGGTTTATCCTCCGCATTGAATTATAAGATTACCGTAAAGGGAAGTGCTTATGTGCTAAAGATCATATAAAAATATATCTGCTATCAGTAGTCTCCGTTTTATACCTTTTTTTGTTTAACGAGTTTGATAGGTTTAGATGCATCAATAAAAAATTTGTTCCAATCCTTTGTGACACAGGGTTGTCAGTTGGTCCTGCTATCCTTAGAGAAGGTAAATAATTATCAAAGATATGATACATTCTATGAAAGGAGATAGGTTAACCTCTGAAAATCTGAAGGTGCTGGTGTTCCACTCAAATATTAATAGTCCGCCAAAGGTCAGCCAGGTTCGTAACGTTTTATTAGCTGACAAGAAGATCTATCAGGTGGATATCGATCTGAAAGACTCGGAGAATGTGCTGCGGGTGGAATGTCATCCGGATTGCATGCCCGAATTGATAAAAAAGAAGGTGGCAAGCGCGGGATTTCGTTGTGGAATACTAATTTAATTGAGACCGAAATGAATGGCAAAGATATTTCCATAATTCGAATGCACAACCAACGCTTGGCAACCTCTTCATGCGCAGGGGCGCAGGAGCTTGCCGGCCACATGGGTGCGCTGCAGGCTCAAAGTTACCGTATGGTAAAGTGGGCGCTGGGCCTGCGGCTGGGCGGTATAACCAAAGAGGATATTGAACAAGCCATTGCAGATGGAAAAATCATTCGCACGCATCTGTTACGGCCTACCTGGCATTTTGTTGCTGCCAAAGACCTGCGTTGGATGTTGAAGCTAACCGCGCCGCGAATAAAAGTTGCGGCACGATCGCGTCAAAAGCAACTGGGGCTCTCTGAAGAGCTTATTTCCAGAAGCAAAGTCGTTGTTGGGGATGCCCTTGCCAAAGAAAAATATCTGAGCCGCAAAGAACTGGTAGTTAAACTTGAAGAAGCCGGCTTTGAAAACAAAGACA
>DATGUX010000349.1:0-3822 GCA_035300985.1 Fodinibius sp. | reverse complement strand
CTGGGGATTTATCAACCGCAATGGCAACTGGGTAATAGAGCCACAGTTTACGGCAGCTGAAAATTTTTCCAACGGCCGGGCTCTGATCCAAACTGCCAACCATCACGAGTGGGGCTACATCGATCGGAAGGGAGCCTTCGTCATTACCCCCCAATATCGGAATGCCCATTCATTTTCAGATGGACTGGCTGCCGTAGAGCTGGAATTCCACCAATGGGGCTACATTAATCCGGCGGGCGATATCATCATCGCCTCTAAATTCCTGGAAGCCGGACCCTTCTCCGACGGTATTGCACCCGTTGCCATGCCCGAAAGCAGCAGCAACCTATCCCAGAAAAAGTATGGTTATATTAATAAAGAGGGTGAATTTATTGTCGAACCAGTCTACGAACAGGCCTTTGCCTTTCAAGAGGGACGCGCACGGGTCGTCCAAAATGGCAAATTCGGCTTTGTCAATCGCCGTGGGCAGCTGATCGTCGATCCAATCTATGCCCGCGCATGGGACTATCATAACGGGCTGGCGATGGTAAGGATAGGCCGAAAATATGGCTACATTAACAAAACGGGCATCTTTGTGCTGGAACCGCTTTCGTAACCGGACGAAATTTTACACCCCCCCAAGCTGTCGTTGCTCACAAAGCCATTTTTTAGTATTTTAACTGCTTATTTTTACTCCAATACAATCCTGAATTATGTTTCCCAAAGAATCTGTAGCTCCTGAAATCGCAAATCCAAAAGATTGGTCTCCCGCATCGTGGAAGGAATTTCCCATCAAACAACTGCCCGACTATCCGGACCAAGCTGAGTTGGAAGCGGCCTATGAGCAGCTACAGAAGAACCCGCCGCTTATCACTTCCTGGGAAATAAAAGCATTGAAAAGAAAGTTGGCGGATGTCTCAGCCGGACGCAGCTTCCTGCTCCAAGGCGGTGATTGTGCCGAAACTTTTGCGGAGTGTACCTCTCCCAAGATTGTGAACCTTTTGAAGGTTCTGCTGCAGATGAGCTTTATCCTTATTCATGAGATGGAGACGCCCGTGCTGCGCATTGGCCGCATTGCCGGGCAGTATGCCAAGCCGCGCTCGCGAAATTTTGAGACCGTAAACGGCCAAGAAATTCACAACTATCGCGGCGACCTGATTAACAGCATCACCCCTACCGCCGAAGCACGTACACCCGATCCCCAGCGGCTGCTCACGGCTTACAATAAAGCGGCACTTACGCTTAACTTCCTGCGGGGTCTTGCTGATGAAGGCTTCGGTGACCTGCACCATCCGGAGTATTGGGAACTGGACTTCATGAAGGAGAACGAGTATTACAAAGAGTACGAGTCGATGGTTAACTCCATCCAGAAGGCCGTCACCTTTATGGAAACTATTACTCCCAATGCTTTCGACACCGTGCAGAAGGTTAATCTTTATACCTCACACGAAGGCTTGAACCTCCACTATGATTCTGCACAAACCCGGCAGGTTCCTCGCCGTGACGGATGGTTCAACCTTAGTGCTCATATGGTATGGCTGGGCAATCGTACGCGCGATCTGGACGGAGCTCACGTTGAATATCTGCGCGGTATTCGCAATCCCATTGGCATCAAGATTGGTCCCAATTACGATATGGACCACACATTAAAATTGATCAACCGGCTGAATCCTACCCATGAACACGGCAAGATTGTGCTCATCACTCGATTTGGCAAAGACGAGGTAGATAATGGCCTGCCCGATCTTATTCGCAAAATTAAACATGAAGGTATGCCGGTCGTTTGGAGTTGCGATCCTATGCACGGCAATACTTTTTCTACCGATAATAATGTTAAAACCCGGAATTTTGATGATATCGTAGCAGAGATTCGTAAAACCTTTGCCATCCATCGCGACCAGGGAAGCTACCTGGGCGGCGTACATCTTGAATTAACGGGAAACAATGTTACCGAATGTGTAGGAGGAGCCAAAGGTTTACACGAGGGCCAGTTGCATCACAACTATAAAACTTATTGTGATCCGCGCCTAAACTATGAACAGAGTCTGGAAATGGCTTTCCTCATAGCCAAAGAGTGGAAAAAGAGCTATAAGTAGTTTCGGGTATTCTTGATTCGCCCGTTGCTGCAATTTCAATCTCTAACCCGCAATTAACAATGAATTGTCAAAGGCAGCTTTTTTCTCTGCCCGACGATCATCACTATATTAATTGTGCGTATATGTCGCCCATGCTAAAATCGGTGGAGGCAGCCGGTATTGAGGGCATCCGCGCTAAGAGGCAACCCTGGAATATTGCTCCGGATGATTTTTTTAAGGATAGCAATAGGCTGCGAACGCTCTTTGCCGATCTAATTGGAGCGGGAGAGTCTGATTCAGTAGCCCTGATGCCGGCCGTTTCCTACGGCATGGCGACCGTAGCACAAAATATAGATCCCGCGCGGGGCAATACCATTGTGCTTGCCGGCGAACAATTTCCCAGCAATGTGTATATCTGGAAGCGCTATTGTCAGGAATCGGGATGCAAGCTGCACGTTGTTGAAGCTCCGGAGGAATTCAACAATCGCGGGCAACGGTGGAACGAGCGCATCCTCAATGCCATAGACTCGGATACACTCCTCGTGGCTATGGGCAATGTGCACTGGGCCGACGGCACGCTCTTTGATCTTAAAGAAATTGGCAAAGCGGCCCAAGCCTCCGATGCTTATTTTATAATTGACGGCACCCAATCGGTGGGCGCGCTCCCCATTGATGTGCAACAAATTGGGACCGATGCGCTGATCTGCGCCGGCTACAAGTGGCTGATGGGTCCCTATTCCATAGCTCTCGGCTATTTTGGAGAACAGCTGGCAGAGGGTACTCCAATTGAAGAGGGTTGGCTGGACCGTAAAGGCAGTGAAGATTTTACCGGGCTGGTCAATTATACCGATGAATACCAACCCGGTGCCCTGCGCTACGATATGGGCGAGCGCAGCAACTTTATCCTCGTGCCTATGATGATTGAAGCACTAAAACAGATTATCGACTGGGGACCTCAAAATATTCAACAATACTGTCAGGCGCTTACCGAAGACCTTATTCAAAAGCTCCAAGCACAAGGGTATCAGATTGAAGAGCCAAACTGGCGCGGGCACCATCTGTTTGGCATTCGGCTGCCGGAGCATCTGAATAGGGCGGAGCTGCAGCAGAAACTAAAAAATAACCATATCCACGTTTCCCTGCGGGGGACGGCGGTACGTATCTCGCCCAACGTATATAATACCCGCGATGATATGGACAAGCTGTTGCAGATATTGCAGAGGGTGTAATATAAAAAAGGCCTGAATGCCATAATACATACAGGCCTCAAAAAAGCACGGTGAGCTTATCCTTTATTCTGCGCGGTAAAGTACCATCAGCACCTCTTCTTTTCCCCTCAATATTAGCTCTCCGTTGGAAATTTCGTAGCTTTTCACCTTGTCGAGTGCTTGCAGGAAATTATTCTCAAATTCCATGGATCCCTGACAGGCCATTCTGGTGGAGGCAAGCTGACCGAATGAAAGGCTGTCTCCCTCCAGATCTAAACTGCCGGTCAGCTGGTTACAGCCGGAATTTCCTGAAACACGATTTTCCTGTAGATTGAAATGTAAACCGGGCGCCTTTGCGAGTGAATCGGGCGACACTTCTGAGCCCTTCAGCGTGTGGAGCTTCCAAAAGTCCTGCAGCTTATATTCATCGTTGATAAAGTTGCCGCACCCGCGGTAGGTCTTGTCGCCATACGCCACATTAACGCCGTGACTGAAGAATTCGCCGGACATATCGTCTATACATCCGGTGGGATACAGCTTGAGGGCTATTGGGCCGGATT
>DATGUX010000348.1:0-2760 GCA_035300985.1 Fodinibius sp. | reverse complement strand
CCACGATGGAAGACGCCCGAGAGTTCTACGAAAAATATTACGTGCCCAACAATATTACCTTTGCTATTGCGGGTGATGTTGATCCCGATGAAGCCAAGAAAATGGCGAAAACATATTTTGCAGACGTCCCGGCTGCTCCCCGGCCACCGGCGGTTTATACCAAGGAACCCGAGCAGCGTGGCCAGCGGCGTTTTACTATTAAAGGACAATCACAGCCCTTCTTGCTGATGGGCTATCACACGGTAGCACAAGATCACCCCGACTCCAAAGCCCTGCAGCTGTTGGGCTCTATCCTATCCGGCGGACGTACCTCCCGGCTGTATAAAAAAATGGTGGAAGGTGAACAACTGGCCCTTGCCGTTCAGGCCCTTAACGGATATCCGGGGGAGAAGTACGAATCCATGTTCCTGACTTTTGCCGTCCCTAATCAAGGTATAGGCGTTGATACCCTGGAAGCAACCATCCTCAAAGAGATAGAAAAGGTTAAGCAGGGCGATCTCACCCAAGAGGAGCTCGACCGGGTCCGCACTAATGCCCGTGCTAACTTAATCAGAAGTCTCGACTCCAATTCAGGACTGGCGCAGGCACTGGCATCCGCAGAGTCGCAGCAGGGCGACTGGCGAAAGGTATTTACTAACCTGGAAGAGCTCCAAAAAGTGACCCTGGATGATCTGCAGCGCGTAGCCAAAAAATATTTAACGACCGATAATCGAACCGTGGGTACCATTGTAACGGCATCAGATACCGAGGAGGCTTCCAATGCAAAGTAATCATCGATTATCGCAACTATTTTTGAACGCTAAATATCTATTTACTATGAAGAGACTAAGCATTTTATGCCTGATTATTTTTGTTTCGGCCTCTCTTGCGCAGGCTCAGCAACAATATGACGAGCTGGAGTATCCGGAACTCAATGAATTTCAAAAGCCGGATATTGAAACCTTTACTACCGATAACGGCATCAAGTTCTTTCTGGTGGAAGATCATGAACTTCCCCTGATAGACTTGTCGGTACGCATTCGTACCGGCGGCGTGCAGGTACCCAATAAAGAGGCGAGCCTGGCTTCAATTACGGGCACCGTCATGCGATCGGGCGGCACCCAGTCATATCCGGCGGACACGCTTAATAAGATACTGGAAAATAATGCTGCCAGTATGGAAACGGGTATCAGCTTTACCTCGGGTTATGCGGGCATGAACGTTCTTAAGGAGGATTTTGATGAGATGCTTCCCCTTTTCATTGATCTGCTGACCAATCCTGCTTTTCCCAAAGAGAAGATAGCTTTGGCCAAAAAGCAGCAGAAGAGCGCCATTTCCCGGCGTAATGATAATGCGGGTCCCATTGCCTCGCGTGAGTTTGATAAGCTTATCTATGGAGATGATTCCAAATACAGCCGCTTTGTTGAATATGCCACGGTCAATGATGTGACGCGTGAGGATATCGTCAACTTCCATAAGGAAAATTTTAGCGGCCGAAATATGATGATTGGCCTTGTGGGCGATTTCGATACTAACACGATGAAAGAAAAGCTCCGATCGGCTTTTAACAGCATTCCGGCCGGAGAAGAAACAGATTTTTCTTTCCCCGAGGTGGACTACGACTACAAGAGCAGCATCAACTTTGTTGATAAATCGGATATCAACCAGAGTACGGTTCTTCTGGGCCATATCGGCGATATGCGCGACAACCCTGATTACGCCGAAGTGCAGGTCATGAATAATGTGCTGAGCGGCGGATTTTCAGGACGCTTATTCCAGAAAGTTCGTTCGGATTTAGGACTGGCCTACTCCGTCGGTGGCCAATACGGTATGGGGAACACCTTTTATCCCGGACAATTTTACGTTCAGGTAAAAACGAAGAGTGCTTCCACAGCCGAAGCCATTAATGCCATTATTAAAGAGATCGAGCGCCTGCAAAATGAGCCTATCGGCCAGGATGAGCTTCAGGATACCAAAGATCAGTTTCTAAACTCACTGGTCTTCCGAAATACGAGCTACGAGCAAATTCTGAACCGACGGATAAGCAACGAATATCGCGGTCTGCCGGCCGATGCCTTTGAACAATTTATTGAGGGCATTAAGTCAACGACCGTTGAGGATGTCCAAAAGATGGCCCAGAAGTATCTGCATCCCGATAAACTGCAAATCTTGGTTGTTGGCAATAAAGACGAGCTGGGCAATCAGCTGCAGCAGTTCGGTGATGTAAATACCATCGATATCAGCATTCCGCAGCCGGGTGATAATGCGGCCGAAGAGGCGGTTAAGGGAGATGCTCAAAAAGGGAAACAGCTGCTAAGTCAAATGGCTAATGCCGTTATTGCCGAGGGAACCGAACTCAATACGCTTTCGCTGAAGGGAACGGTAAAACAGGGCGGCCGGGAAATCGGCACGACTATGACGATCGACTATCCGGATGCCATAGAGCAAACAGTTCAGTCACCTATGGGCGAAGTTAAGCTTTCCTATAAAGGCGGTTCCGGCACCATGAATGCGGGCGGCCAAGAACGTCCCCTGCCACCCGCCATGGCCAAGGGATTGAAAAGCACGCTTAATAAAAGCTATCTGGCCATTGCCATGAAGGCTAATGAATTGAATCCCCAGTTCTTGGGCACCGAAGAGGTGGACGGCACAAGCTACAATAAGGTGAGCGTAAATGTGGATGACTCTAATATTACGCTGCTGCTGGATCAGGACACCAACTACCCGGAAATCCAGCGTTATAAGCAGTTTAATCCGCAAATGGGCGAACAGGTGGAGGTA
>DATGUX010000347.1:0-2113 GCA_035300985.1 Fodinibius sp. | reverse complement strand
TTTGATGTAGATATTGGCTCTCTCTTTCAAATTCCGGAAGAAGCAGCTCGTCAAGCGGTTGAAAATGACGTACACATTCTGGGCATCTCCAGTTTGGCGGGAGGCCATAAAACGCTGGTTCCTCAAGTTATCCGGGAGCTGGAAAAGTTTGGCCGTGATGACATTATGGTGATCGTTGGCGGAACGATTCCCCAGCAGGATTATGAGTTTCTGTATGATGAAGGCGTGGTGGGTATTTTTGGTCCGGGTACGGTAATCTCGCTGGCCGCTCAGCAGATTCTGGATATTTTGATCGAGAGCCGGACAAATTCAGATAACTGAGAAGATCTTTCAACTCCAAGCCACCAAACCTTCTCAGGCTACTCAAAAACAGGCAACAGTGAGCTTATATTCAGTTCTCCCTGTAGAATATATCCCAGAAAACCATCCGCGGCGCCCTTATGGAAGGCTCATCTTTTTACGCACAACATCTATATACCCATTATTATTAAAGTATTATCTGTATCTCAATACTTATATTTTATGCAATACCGCAGTAACCTAATATATTGGGGAATTTTTGCTTCGCAAAAGCGGTTGTATTAAGAGAGGGTGCTCTTTTTGCTTATCCAAAATATGGGTCTGAGGAAAAATGAAAAAAATAGCCCTGATATTTGTACTAATATGCAGTGGGAGCGGAATCAGTGTCGTCTTAGCCCAGCATGCTTATGATGTTAAAAAAGTCTGTTATGGTTCCGGACGCTCAGCAATGGTTGTGGAGCACAATAACCGATATTATGTGGTTACTTCAAACAGCAATATCACCTTTACCAGGGATATGCTCATTACGGATATCCCATCTATCTCTATAGGTGGGCAGAGCAAAATGTGGTTTGCCCAGGGAGGTGTGAAGACAAGGTTTGTCAACGTAATTACACCCGGTCGGTATCTGCTTTTCAACAACCGCTGGCAGCGATTTATGTACAGCGGCCTGCCGGGCGCCCGAAGCGTATGCCGACAAATTGCTTACCGGTATTAAATATCGGAGAACTACGGAACGCGCTTCAAGCTGAGGTACATGATTTGAACACTGGTCCAAGTATCTGAAATGTTGAACATTTCGGTTGGTATAAAGCTATGGCTCTATCAGACGAGAACGATATTATACGAGGAGCTGAGAAAGAGAACGCTCGCAGAGTCCCCTTCCTTTTAAATACCTTTATCGATTTTATTAAAAAGAGAACAAGCTCTACAAGTGCTTTGTTCAGACAGTAACATCTGCAAGAGATCGCATTATCCTTCAATTCGACAATAAGGAAATAAAACAGGATATTGATTCAGTGAAGCAAGAAACTGATAACCGGATAAAGCAAAGCATTTGAACCCATTAACACCTCCCGTCCCGATCTTTATCGGGGGAGGGCTGTAGCAACATCAATATGCCACAAAAACCAGACCCAAATAACAACTCTTCCCTGTCGGTAAGCAAGGGCGTGGATCAGAACAGCTCGGTCAATCCGCGCAGCAAAATGGAATTTAACCGGCGGTCCTCACTTTCCGTTGACGAATTTGTGAGGGGCATCCGGGAGGGCAATCGTATGACCTTAAGCCGGGCCATCACCCTGATTGAAAGCTCTAAAGCAGGACACCAGGAGAAAGCGCAGCAGATTATTGAAGCCTGCCTTCCCCAAACGGGAAATTCTATCCGCATCGGCATTACCGGTGTACCCGGCGTGGGCAAGAGCACTTTTATTGAGGCGCTGGGCAACCACATTATCGACAAGGACCATAAGCTGGCGGTGCTGGCTATCGATCCCAGCAGCACGCGCAGCAGGGGCAGCATCCTGGGCGACAAGACACGCATGGAGACGCTGGCCAACAGCGAAGCATCCTTCATTCGTCCCTCTCCCACCCGCGGCTCACTTGGCGGCGTGGCCCGCAAAACACGAGAGACAATCTATCTGTGCGAGGCCGCCGGCTACGACACCATTTTCATTGAAACGGTAGGCGTCGGGCAGTCGGAGACGGCCGTCCACTCCATGGTCGATTTTTTTCTGCTGCTGATGCTTGCCGGGGCGGGCGATGAGCTGCAGGGAATCAAGCGGGGCATTATGGAAATGGCCGATACCATTGC
>DATGUX010000346.1:0-2784 GCA_035300985.1 Fodinibius sp. | reverse complement strand
ACGCTTAAACTATCCTCATACAAAGTCTGTACCGCCCCAAAACATCAGTCTGATACCTTTTTTGTTTGCTGTTATAGGCCTGAGTTTCTTCTTTTATATTTGTCTTGCTGTGCGGTTGTCTGGCATTGCTACCAACAACGGTATAAACGTAATTTAATGCAGTTTATATTATTTAATTCATACGTTTTTATGATCGTCGGGATCGCATCGCTTTCTGGTGGTCCAGACTTTCATCATTAGCAAGCTTTTTGTATTTGTCAGATTCAACCCCGTAAAGAGCCATTTTCCCCTCCTCATCGTAGTGGATGCCCCAGCCGTAGCGTTTGCCCAGCGCCGATGACCGCAGGCAGGCACGTCCCTTGCTGAAAAACTTTTCTCTTTCTTCTGCTTTATCCTCTTCTGGGATGCTATGCTTTTTAGTAAAAACATTAAAAATCACGTCATCGGAGGTATATTTGTACGGATTTTCCGAAATCATCTCGTACTGCATCCGAACGATGGTCTTTCGGCCTCGTTCGGGGGGCATCTCTGCCTTATCCACCGGGCAGTCATCGGCCACTTCCAGAAAAGTATTAAAATAGTTGGTCGTCTTCATAGCACTAAACGTTAATTGTTCCAGACTTACCAAACTTCGAAAACTGGGTAAGTCTTATTCATTATGATGTCGAAACAGCTCTTTACTCAACTCCTGAATGCGTATTTTAAGCTGCTCCGGCTTTCGTACGGTAACCCCACGGCCCCACATCAGCAGCCAGCGGGCAAAATATTCTATGGAGGAAGTCAGAAAAGTCATTTGCACCCCATCTTCAACTTTTTCTTCGGAAACCCAGCCGCGGTAATATTTCTGATCGCCCAAATATCGAATCATCTCCTGATCAAAGCGTACCACTACTTCCTGCAGATCTTGTTCTTTGCGCAGGCTTTGTTCTGAAAAGGCCTGAAAGGTGTGATCGGTCGAATCGGGCAGTTTCTCTGCAGTTTTCTGGTATTTTTCGATGCGATCAACCCGAAATATGCGATAATCCGTGCGCAGGCGGCACCAGGCGGCCAGGTACCAATGGTTTTGGCGGATGAGCAATCCGAGCGGTTCCACATCCCGCCGGGTGAACTGATCTTTGTAGGGAGAATAATACTCTATGGCCACTACTTCCTTATTCACTAGGGCATCCTGCAGAAAACCAAGCACACGTTCATCAATTTCCACCTGCCGCTCATCTGCGTAGGAAAAAGTTTCGATATGCTGCTCCAACGTATTAAGATACTCTTTTTCTTGGCTGCGGAGGACCGACCGTATCTTATCGAGGGCGGCGGAATAGGATTGGCTGAGCTTCGTCTTGCTCCATTTTTCCATAAGTCGTTCGCCGGCCAATAGCGCAGCAGCTTCATCTTTGTCAAACATCACCGGCGGCAGGTGATAGCCCTTGACGATGAAATAGCCTCTGCCCTCCTCCGATCCGATGGGCACGCCCGCCTCCTGCAGCGCACGCAAATCGCGGTAAATGGTACGCTTACTGATGTCATATCGCTCCGCCAGCACCTCTATCGTTACCCTTGACCTGCCCTGCAGGTAGATAATCATGGCGGTAAGGCGGTCGGTGCGATTCATAAATAATATATATCAGGTTGATAATGTATAATAGTAATAAAAATAAACGAATAGATTTAAAAGGGAAATTGACTCGTCGATTTAATATTGAGCATAGGCCGTAATAATAGAACGAATATTTTTAAGCAGCACCGATAGTTTTTCTAAGAAAATATTTCTATATTTGGCGCTTTAAAATCCTCCCTTTTTGCATCCTACCAACAAATTGTAAGCAGAGGAGCTACAGATTAACTGTCCTTGGATTAGTCAGGGACAGCAGCATATGGAATATTCACGAAGCATCAATTTTTAAGCAACGAATGGTCTTTATAGAAAAATTTAAAAACAATGAACTTAATCTTAAAAATGAAATACTATCCGGACTAACGGTCTCTCTCGCTTTAGTGCCGGAAGCCGTGGCTTTTTCGCTCATAGCAGAGGTTAGTCCGTTGGTGGGTTTGTATTCGGCCTTTATTATCGGATTGATTACGGCCATTTTCGGCGGTCGGCCGGGGATGATTTCCGGCGCAACGGGAGCTATTGCGGTAGTGGTGGTCAGTTTAGTGGCACGCCACGGTATTGAATATCTATTTGCGGCCGTGGTGTTGATGGGCGTCATCCAAATTGCAATCGGTGCACTGAAGCTCGGTAAGTTTATTCGCCTGGTGCCGCATGCCGTCATGTATGGATTTGTCAATGGCTTGGCAGCGGTCATTTTTATGGCGCAGTTCAAGCAGTTTCAGTTTGAGGCAGCCAACGGCACCGAGCAGTGGATTACGGGCACCCCGCTGTGGATTATGCTCGGTTTTGTGCTGTTGACCATGCTTATTATCCATTTTCTGCCTAAGCTGACCAAAGCTGTTCCTGCTTCTTTAGCGGCTATTTTAGTGATATCGGCCATTATCATTGGCTTTGGAATTCCCACAAAGACGGTGGGAGATATTGCTTCCATTTCAGGCGGATTTCCGTCCTTCCACATCCCCGATATTCCCTTTAGCCTGGAGACGCTGATGATTGTCTTTCCCTATTCGCTCATTATGGCCCTTGTGGGTCTTATTGAGAGCCTGCTAACGCTCACCGTGATCGATGAAATGACGGAAACGCGCGGTCGCGGCAATAAGGAAAGCGTAGCGCAGGGCATCGCCAACTTTGTTTGCGGGCTTTTTGGCGGCATGGGCGGCTGTGCCATGATTGGCCAA
>DATGUX010000345.1:0-2056 GCA_035300985.1 Fodinibius sp. | reverse complement strand
ATAAAACTTGATTAAGTCTGTGAAATAATTGATATACCTTACATATTGAAGTAATGAAAAATATTAACAGGGAATTTAAGGAGTTGTTATGCCAGATCATACAATAGGTTCGTTTGAAGAATACAAACAGGTATATAAAAGAAGTGTTGAGGAGCCCGAACAGTTTTGGGCTGACTACGCTGAGTCTTTCGATTGGCACAAATCGTGGGATGAAGTGCACAGTGGAAGCTTTGAAGAAGGCAATATTAAGTGGTTTGAAGGCGGAAAGGTTAATATTACCGAAAACTGTCTGGATCGGCATTTAGAGGAGCGCGGCGATCAGGTTGCCTTTTATTATGAGCCCAATGAGCTGGATGATAAAAAGCGCAGTTTAACCTATAATGAGCTGCACAAAGAAGTATGTAGATTTGCCAATGTATTAGAGTCTAAAGGAATTAGTAAAGGCGATCGGGTGGCCATATATATGGCTATGACACCCGAAATTGCCATAGCTATGCTGGCTTGTGCCCGCATTGGAGCTATTCACTCCGTCGTTTTTGCCGGATTCTCCGCGCAGTCACTATCAGGCCGTATTCAGGATTGTGATGCCAAATTGCTAATTACTAATGATGGCCTCAATCGTGGATCCAAGCTGGTGCCCCTGAAGGAAATTTCAGATATGGCCCTCGAAAATTGTCCAACCATTGAGGATGTTATCGTCCATAGAAATGCCGATAATGATATCAATTGGGAAGAAGGCCGAGATGAGTGGTGGGATGACCTCATGGATGGTGCCTCCACCGGGCATGAAGCGGTACCGGTAGATGCTGAACATCCGCTGTTCATACTTTATACCTCCGGTTCAACCGGCAAGCCTAAAGGACAAGTACATGCTACCGGCGGATATATGGTTTATACCAGCTATACCATGAAGAATGTCTTTCAGATTGGGGAAGAGGATTTATACTGGTGCACAGCCGATGCCGGATGGATTACCGGGCATTCGTATATTGTTTATGCCCCATTGCTGAATGGCGTGTCGGGCGTTATTTTCGGAGGCACACCTACTTACCCCGATGCAGGTCGGTTTTGGGATGCCTGTGACAAATATGGCGTAACTCATTTTTATACGGCTCCAACGGCTATCCGCGCACTCATGAAAGAAGGACGCGAGTATGTGCAGGAACATGATCTGGACTCCCTGAAAGTACTGGGCAGCGTAGGCGAACCCATCAACGAGGAAGCCTGGGATTGGTATAATGAAGAGGTCGGTAAAGGAGACTGCCCGATTGTAGATACCTGGTGGCAAACCGAAAATGGTGGCATTATGATTTCACCTCTTGCAGGAATAACGCCCACCAAGCCGGGATTTGCTACGCTGCCGCTGCCCGGTGTTCAACCGGCACTCTTAGATGATGATGGCAATGAAATTGAAGAGGACGGAGTGGAAGGCAATCTCGTTATTTCAAAGCCCTGGCCAAGTGTTACACGCGGTGTTTGGGGTAATCACGAACGCTATATGGATACCTATTTCAACAAATTTCCGGGCTATTATTTGACTGAAGACGGTTGCCGTCGCGATGAGGACGGTTACTATCGCATAACCGGCCGCGTAGACGACGTGCTGAATGTTTCCGGTCATCGTCTGGGAACCGCTGAGATTGAGGATGCCATCGATGATCATCTGAATATAGTCGAGTCAGCCGTCGTTGGTTATCCGCATGACGTGAAAGGAGAAGCGGTATATGCCTTCGCTATTTGTCATAATGGCGTTGAGGATCTGGAGGCCTTTAAGAAGGAAATCAACAAGCTGGTTCGAACCACCATTGGTCCAATTGCAAAGGTGGAAAAGCTTCAGCTTGTTTCGGGTCTACCTAAAACGCGATCCGGTAAAATTATGCGTCGTATCCTGCGGAAGGTAGCTTCCGGAGATACCGATGATTTCGGGGATATCTCTACGCTGCTAAATCCGGAGATAGTAGAGGAGGTAAAAAAAGGTCAAGCCTGTTAAGAGCTCAGTTAGTTAGTGAATAAAGAAGGGCCGTTGCTCAAAAAGCAGCGGCCTTTTTATATGGAA
>DATGUX010000344.1:0-7464 GCA_035300985.1 Fodinibius sp. | reverse complement strand
GAGGGCCGCATCGGCATTGGCGCGCAGATGGTGGGCATTGCCCAGGGCGCTTTTGATGCGGCGCTGGCCTATACGCAGGAGCGTGAGCAGTTCGGGCAGGCTATCTCGGATTTTCAGGGTGTTCGCTTTCAGCTGGCTAAGATGGCTACTGATATTGAGACGGGCCGCCTGCTGGTTTATAATGCCGCGCGGCTCAAAGAAAATGGTGATGATTTCCTCAAAGAAGCAGCGATGGCCAAATATCACGCTTCAGAAGTAGCTGAAAGCGTCTCCTCATTGGCTATTGACCTCTATGGCGGCTATGGATATGTGAAGGAATATCCGGTGGAGAAATACTACCGCGATGCCAAGATTGGCAAGATTTACGAAGGAACCTCCAATATGCAGCTCAATACTATCTCAAAGTTGCTGTTGAGATAGGCTTGAAGTGAGCTTTGAAATACTTCCTTATAAACCTCTCTAATTCTGAATTCTCGAGTTTAGGAGGGATTTGCCTGCTCTGCGAAACTTTAATGCAGTAGAGGGAAGATCAAACCACAGGTATTTCAAAGCTCCTTATAATTTATAACAGCCGAAAATAGTACTGTCTCTCCTCAACGTTTGGGTAAGGGAGACAGAAAACCCGAAGAAGCCGCCTCAAGTTAAGATCCCGTAAAAGTATAGAAAGCGGCAAGTGGCTTGCAGGCCATTTGCGGATTGGAACCGATCTTATTATTTGCAACGGCTTTCATTTTTTATACGTTAAGACTGAATCTGCTTAAACCAAAGAAATAAACAATCCACGGGGCAGAGCCCCGAGGTATTCAACAGGAATAAGTTTTTTTTATCTTAATGAAAACCTGAGGTTTTCAAACTTTCCTTGTTTTACCCCGAGGCAAGCCTCGGATAATTCTTTGATTAAATCTTGCAAAATAATTCTCTAAACACATGATAATACCAAATTTAGATCAGGTATGAGGAAGCCCTAAATAAACTACCTGGTATTAAAACAATTTGATTGTCAAAGATTCAGAGAGTATTAGGGTCTCACGAAATGGGAATTTTGAGGATGGCTTTTCCATATCTTCCATTAGGCTTTGTTTGTTAAGAGCATTTATATTGTCATATTCAGCTGCTCAGCGTCATACAAATTTTTTGATAAGCTATGCTTCATATGACTCTTAAATAAAAGGTTGACTTTTTGCTTCTTTACCGGTAAAGTATATTTAATAAATTTTTCAGAGTAAATAGAACATAACGTTTCTTACATGATTATATCTGATCTCGATAAAACAGAAGGCCGGCGCTTCCCCGCACGGCGGCTCACAAAGAATATTGCGGGGGGTGCCTCCTCCATTCAGGCAGAAAACTTTTCGCTGGGTATGGTATCCCTGGATCCGGAAGGTGGGCAAGTGCCTTGGCACAACCATCCGCAGGAGGAGGTATACCTGATTCTGGAAGGAACCGGAGAAATCTGTGTCGGCGAAGAACGGCAGAAAATTACAGCTGGACAAACGGTCTATATTCCGTCCAATGAATTCCACCAGTTGACGAATATTGGAAAGGCTCCGCTCAAATTCATTTACTGCTACGGCCCGGCCGGCGATGTGGATCACTGGAAGCAAGAGCTGAAAGGTACCTTACCCAAAGCCGGAGAGGACATTTCACCGCTGCCTGAAGGAGCCCAGCCGCAGTGTACCGAACCGGCCGAAGAGTACAAAGATGAGGATAAATAATTAAAATCTACAACCGGTACCACAAAGAAAAAAGCGTTATCAGTTATGGGTTATTCGTGGCAAACGTTCTTGAGAACGATCTGTTAACCACCAACTAAGAACTGCCTTTGTGGACTATTGAAAAAATGAAGCTTTAATGAATGATCAACTAACGACACATACGGTAGGAATAATTATGAATGGTGTGACCGGCCGCATGGGGACCAATCAACATCTTCGACGCTCCATTGTACCAATTATCGAGCAGGGAGGCTTGAAAATAAATGACAACGAAGTGATTATGCCGAATCCGGTCTTGGTGGGACGTAACCCCATCAAACTGGAAAGACTTTCTGAAGAAACCGGTATCGAATGGACGACCGATTTGGATTCCGTTTTAGAACGAGATAAATACCAGATTTATTTTGATGCTCAGCGTACAGACTTGCGTTTTGAGAGCATTCAGAAGGCCGTAGCGGCTGGCAAAAATATCTATTGTGAAAAGCCGACTGCTCTTACCACAGCGGATGCGGTAGAACTTCATGAGATTGCCGAAGAGAAGGGCGTTAAGCATGGAGTGGTCCAGGATAAGCTTTGGCTACCAGGACTTGCCAAGCTTCGTCAACTTAAGAAACAGGACTTTTTCGGGGATATATTATCGGTGAAAGCGGACTTTGGATACTGGGTATTTGAAGGAGACACCGTTCCGGCACAGCGTCCGGCGTGGAACTATCGCAAAGAAGATGGCGGTGGTATTATTCTGGATATGTTTTGCCACTGGCGCTATGTACTCGATAATCTTTTTGGAGAGGTAAAGCGGGTCTCTTGCCTCGGAGCTACCCATATTGATGAACGATTTGAAGAAGACGGAACGCCCTACAAGGCCACCGCCGATGATGCGGCCTACGCCATCTTTGAACTGGACAATGGGATCATCGCGCAATTCAACTCTTCCTGGGCTACCCGCGTCCGCAGAGATGATCTGGTGACCTTCCAGGTTGATGGCACGGAAGGGTCGGCAGTAGCGGGCCTTCGAGATGTGTGGATCCAGCCCTATTCGGCCACCCCCAAGCCGGTGTGGAATCCTGATATTGATACCGATGACAAGTTCCGGAATGATTGGGTTGAACTTCCTGAGCAACAGGAATTCGACAATGCTTTTAAAATACAGTGGGAGCTGTTTCTAAGGCACGTTGTTAAAGACGATCCATTCCGATGGAATCTCCTGGAAGCAGCTAAAGGCGTGCAGCTGGCTGAAATTGGGTATGAAGCTTCCGAAGAACGTGCCTGGAAAGACGTGCCATCGTTGGTATAGTCCTTCACTGACTTCCTGTTTTAAAAGTATTAAATGAAGAATTATTTAAAATAAAAGAGAATAATACAATGCATATTCAGAAAGATCTTCAAATCGAGGATCTGCAACAGTCATTACAACAGTTTTGGGAACTTTCCGCTCAGAAGATTGAACGTATTCGCAGCGAATATGATACCTCACAAGGTTCTCCGGTTTTTACCGAAGAGGGGAAGTATACCACCCGAGGCTGGACCGAATGGACCCAGGGGTTTCAGTTTGGATCAGAAATCATCCAGTTCGATGCTACCGGCGAACGTTCTTTTTTAGAAATGGGCCGAAAGGCAACAGTAAAAAAAATGGCACCTCATATTACGCATATTGGCGTGCATGATCATGGCTTCAATAACGTAAGCACCTATGGTGCGTTGCGCCGGCTGGTACAGGAAGAACGATTTGAGGCCACCGAATGGGAGCGCCATTTTTATGATCTGGCGCTAAAATCCACGGGTGCAGTACAGGCTGCACGGTGGACAAAAACAGCCGAGGACGGAGGGTTTATCTATTCTTTTAATGGTCCCCATTCTCTTTTTGTGGACACTATCCGGACCCTGCGTGCACTGGCTCTGAGTCATCAGCTGGGCCATACTCTGTACGGCGAGCATGATAAGCAAATTTCACTCCTTGGTCGACTGATTGAACACGCTCGTTCTACGGCTAAATATAATGTCTATTACGGGGAGGAGCGGGATGCCTATGACCTCCGGGGGCGAACCGTTCATGAAGCGGTCTTTAATACCAATGATGGGCAGTTTCGATGTCCAAGCTCTCAGCAGGGATATTCACCATTTTCAACCTGGACGCGGGGCTTGGCGTGGGCCATGTGTGGCTTCGCCGAACAGCTGGAGTGGCTGGAGACGCTTGAAGATGGTGAACTGGAACCGTTCGGAGGACGCCAGGACATAGAATCCATGATGTTGAAAGCGGCCCGCGCCACCTGCGATTTCTATCTTGAAAATACCGCCCGCGATGGCATTCCCTATTGGGATACCGGCGCGCCCTGGTTGCATAAACTGGGGGACTACACACAGCAGTCATCTGATCCCTATAACGATTTTGAGCCGGTCGATAGCTCGGCCGCCGCCATCGGAGCGCAGGGTTTGTTGCGGCTGGGCCACTATTTAAAATCTGACAAAAGGGAAGCTGAAGATGGAGCTGACTACTGGCAGGCCGGCTTGACGGTTGCTCAGACATTGCTCGATGAACCTTACCTAAGTGTAGAGCAAAATCACCAGGGATTGCTGCTGCATTCAATATATCATCGTCCCAATGGGTGGGATTATGTGCCCGAAGGACAACAAATTCCTTGCGGAGAGTCGAGCATGTGGGGCGATTATCACTTGCGCGAGCTGGCTCTTTATTTAAGTCGGATAGTACAATCAGACGACTATTACACTTTTTTTAATGGTATCACATCGGAGGTTACCACATGAAACCAGTAGCACTTGTGACCGGGGGGTCGCGCGGCATCGGGCTGGGCGTTTCCAAAAAATTATGCGAACATGGATATAACGTTGTTTTTAACGGGGTGCGCGACGAATCTCAAGTGCAGGGTACGCTGGAAGCGTTGAAATCTATCGGTACCGAGGTCATCTACTGCCAGGGAGATGTCAGCTCCGCTGATGACCGGCAAGCTATACTTGATAGCATCCGGTCTCGATTTGGACAATTGAATGTTTTAGTGAATAACGCCGGCGTGGCGCCCAATGAGCGAAAAGATCCTTTGCAGGCTACCGAAGCAAGTTTTGAGCGGGTTATGCGCATCAATCTGCAGGGACCATACTTTTTGACACAGCAGGTAGCCCGGTGGATGGTAGAGCAGAAGCAGGAAGCAGATGCATTTGCGGGGAGTATTATTAATATCGGATCGATATCAGCAACGGTCGTTTCTCCCAACCGAGGCGAGTATTGCATGTCGAAGGCGGGTCTGGCCATGCACAATAAAATATGGGCGGTCCGACTGGCCGAGTTTGATCTTCCTGTTTACGAAGTACGTCCGGGCATTATTAAAACCGATATGACCTCGGGCGTTGAGGATAAATACAACAAGCTTATTGCCGAGGGGTTGACGGTGCAGCCGCGCTGGGGATATCCGGAAGATGTTGGTAAGGCAGCGGTTTCTCTTGCCGATGGAAATTTCCCCTATTCCACCGGGGAAGTCATTATGGTAGACGGCGGGCTTTCCGTTCAACGGTTGTGAGTAAACAACGATCACCCTTGGCATGGATAATCAATTTAAAATTATGATAAACATCTGCATAAAAGTATTATAAAACATGAATTTAAGGATAACCGAGACCAACGCTAATTTTGAAAGAGAGCCGTTGGTACGTCCCTTTGGTTTTAAGGGAGGTTATATGAATGAAATCTGGCAGTCAACGGTCCTTCTGGAAACTGCTGATGGAGACTACGGGTGGGGGCTCGGATGCCAGAATATACTCTGGTGCGATCCTCGCGTTTTTGGCACAACGTCTGAGTCGGGAGCCAATAGTCTGATGTTTTCGGTCACCGAACGGGCCCTGCAGATGGTCCGCAGTATTGAATTTACAACGCCTGTTGACCTTATAAAGCAAATCTTCGATGAGCTCTACGAGTACGCAAAAGAGATTACTGGAATATCGGATTTGAAAAAAACATTTGTCCTGAATGCATTAGTACCAGTCGATAATGCAGCCTGGATGCTCTATGCCCGAGTACATGAGATGGAGGATTTTGACAACATGATTCCATCTGAGTATCGCCCGGGCCTTTCATATCGGCACGATAGGGTAGCCAGTATCCCCATTTCATCCTATGGCATGCCTATGGAGGAAATTAGAGCGCTTATTGAAAAGGAAGGGTATTTTATTCTAAAGCTGAAGCTTGGAGCCCCAGGTTCCCAGCAAGAAATGCTTGAAAAGGATAAAGCACGCTTGGAACAGATCCATCAGGCCATCGGTGATAAAGAAGTTCTATATACGGATAACGGTAAGTTGCCCTACTATTTTGATGCCAACGGCCGGTACCAGAGCAAACAGACGCTCCAGAAGCTGCTTGACCATGCCCGCAGGATAGGTGCTTTTGATCAGATTCTGCTGATAGAAGAGCCGTTTCCAGAGGAGTATAAGGTTGATGTGGGAGATCTCGGGGTACGGGTAGCAGCGGACGAGAGTGCGCATACGCCCGGAAATGTGAGAGAACGTATTGATATGGGTTATGGAGCTATGGCACTAAAACCTGTGGCCAAGACGCTCAGTATGACCCTGAGGATGGCTCGGGAGGCTTATGAACAAGAGATACCCTGTTTCTGTGCAGATCTTACTGTGAATCCGATTTTGGTTGATTGGAATAAGAATGTTGCAGCCAGGCTTTCCCCTCTGCCGGGAGTAGATATCGGATTGCTCGAAACCAACGGGCATCAGAATTATAAACACTGGAATAAAATGGAGCAATATCATTCGCTCCCTGATGCTTCTTGGACCCAATCCACCAACGGTGTCTTTCCATTAAATAAAGATTTTTATAAATGTAGTGGAGGAATATTCAAGAACTCACAGCATTATTTATCGCTGGTTGAGTAGCAAGGTATATCAATACCTTATTTAGCATCGATTTACTCAAACTTTTTCTGCAGGCTTATGAACTGAATTAATAACAGAAGCTAAACGAATATACCACATATACCCTCTTGGAGGGATGGACGAGTGAATTTAGAAGGATATCTTCTTAATTAATAGCGATCCTCTAAAAGAAGACAAGTTTCTTATGGCGAATAATATCGGAAAGTCTGAAAAAGACAGCTTTGATGAAGAAACCCGAATGCTCCGTGATGTTCAGGGCAAGGGATGGCTGGTCAAATTAAAAACGTATTTCAAGTTATCCGGTCCGGGCTGGCTTCAAAGTGCCATAACATTGGGAAGCGGATCCATGGCAAGCAGTCTCTATTTGGGAGTCCTGACGGGATACAGTATGCTGTGGTTACAGCCTATTGCAATGTTGTTGGGGATCATTATGCTCAGCGCATTGGGATACGTGACGCTCGCCACCAATCAGCGTCCTTTTCATGCTATTAATGAGCATATTAATCCCATCTTAGGTTGGAGTTGGGCCCTCGGAGCAATGCTGGCCAGTATCGTTTGGGCCATGCCGCAATTTGCCTTGGCCAGCGCGGTGCTTCAACAGAACTTATTCCCCGGTTATCTGGGACCCGATAGCGCCCTCGGAGAGTTTGGGAGCATATTAGTGATTTCTGTGTTGCTATTAGCGGCTACGATTGGTGTTACCTGGAGCTATGGCAAAGGCAGCCGGGGGGTCAGGATCTATGAGATGCTTCTTAAAGGCTTGGTTGGATTGGTGGTTCTCTCATTCTTTGGAGTGGTTATACGTTTAATGTTTGTGACCGGTACGCTGAACTGGGAGGAAATATTTGTTGGTTTCATC
>DATGUX010000343.1:0-3989 GCA_035300985.1 Fodinibius sp. | reverse complement strand
TTATAATCAATACAATAATGGGAGTAATGATTACCTGAGCAAGCACAGCAAGAAGAAAATTGGAGATCAGCAATTTTCTAATGATCGTCCAGGCAGGCTGTACAAGAATTGCTTTCCTTTTGAGCCACTTTCGGTGAAGGTTTGAAACAGCAAAGAGTACGATGGTAATTACACCCCATGAGATAAAAAACCGGTATGAGAAATCAGGAACGAATATGCCCGTCATACCTATCCCAAAGAGATAATAGAGGGCCCAACCTGCGGCCTGACAGAACCAATACCATGTATTTTGACTAAAAGGCACCATTTTTAAAGATAGATGAAAATCATAAAAGTATCATTTCCCGATTCTATCTGTGTTACAGGTCGTATTCTACTGTTGAAGTATCGGCTTTAGAAAAGCTTCCACTTCACCAAAAAACCATTTCGGTTCGTCGGTCATCATAAAATGCCAGGCCGTGTCATGGGTCGAAAAGGTAATATTAGGATGAAGCCGGGTTTGTTTTTTGAGTATGGTAAGAACACTTTCTTTAGTAGCGCCGTATTTGGCATAGGGCGCCCATGAATATAGGTGAAGTGTGGGAACCTGCATGGCAGATAATTGATCGCTGAGATCGGTGGTATATAGTTCTTTCATGGCTTGGATAACCGTGTTCCGGTCGGAAGCTTTCCCCCACTTACTGTAGGTTTTTGCAGTATCTGGATCTTGAATCATCGAGGCAAATATCCGAGACTGACTGGCTTCGAATTGTTCCTTGGTCTGGTTTTCCATACCGGTAATCATCTGGTTGATAATCTGCTTTCTGGTTTTGGGGGCCATTTGTGCAAACTGAAGGCCGGCCAGTGAAGGTGCACTGTCAATAATAACGGCTGCTTTCAACAGATCCGGGCGCTCACTGCCAATCCAGTAACCCAGAAAACCACCCAGGCTATGACCAATAATTATAGCCGGTTGGTTCAGGTTTTCCTCCATATATTGGATTAGTTGGTCCTTTACTACGGGCAGAAACTTATCTGATTCAACCGGTGGTACGCCGGCAAATCCGGCCAGAGTAAAGGCGTGACATTCGAATTGGTTCTGGAAATGGTTAATGGTTGTATTCCACACTTCGCCGGATGAAGAAAGTCCCGGGATGAGAAGCATCGGAGGGCCCTCTCCGGTACGCTCAACTTTGAACCACTGCGAGTCGGTGGCTTGAGCAATTGCTTGTGAGTTTGTGAAAGGAGTCCAAAACAAAACAACGAGAATAAAGGGGGATAAAAATTTGAGCATAATCCTGGGATTAGATTTCGATTAACTTCAGCCCAAATTTACAGGCGTAGGACTTCAAACTGTAGTAAAATATGATGAACGGTTCCATAAAATGATGGAAGGTGACAATATCGAACGCACCGAGAGGGGATCTCCCCAATCCGGTATTTTTCAACGGGTTGATCGGCCTTAAAACCAATTCATGTGGTTGATGGACACAGCGCTACTTTTGAAGTGCTAAATTCTCGAAGGGGAAAATCTTGTAGCTATATTTAAGTAATCCTGGGGCTGGCCGCTTTTGCTGCTCCATAAGTTTCTGGATATAGGCGATCTGTCCCAGGTGATAGACATCATGCTGAAGCAGTCCGGTTAAAAGATAGTGGAAGGTATAAGGTTTACCGGCTACCCTTTGGTTTAGTATTGCATCATCCTGGCGGCGCAGTAGCAAGAGCAGCTGTGTTTGGCTATCATTAAGCGTACTGATCAGGTTATCCCAAACGTCATTTTTGCCGTTAGAAAACTGCTTCCAGTCAAAGCTGGCTTCCTGGTCAGGAAGATGCTCGCTCTCCCCTCTTAACCGCTGCCCTGTAAACTCCCGCCAGGTAATAATGTGGGCAACGAGTTCTGCAATAGGATGAGTGCCGTTACCGGGAGAATCAAAAGCACAAGTCGGATCCACCGATTGTAATACTGCCTGTATTGAATGGCCATACCAGGGATCACCATCATAAATCATTGCCAAGTGATCCGTTAACTGTTTTAATGATGGGTTGTCCATTGGTAGATAGTATTAATTTTTTACTGTCTAAGTAGCTTTTACTGGTAATAATTTAGCAAATGTGAATATCACCTCCAAAATTTATTTTAGTGGTAATAATTAGTTATTTTTAAAACAGCATTTATAACTCATATCTGATTATGGAAGAACGAAGTATTGATACATTATCGCTTGACGGTGGCTGGTTATGTCTGGATTTTATAAATACGGTCCATGACCGTACCGTAGAGAAACCCTTCGAATATTTGGCCAGCTATCGGGATTTGATAGCCTGGTCGGTTAAATTGAAATTACTTGCTCCTTCGGAGGGTAAAAAACTTGCATCAGTTGCTGAAAACAATGAAGAAAAGGCACAGAAAGTGCTTCATCAGCTGATCGAAGCTCGCAGCATTTTATACAAATTTTTTCTGGATATTGCTCAAAACAGGGTTCCGGGTGGTGACATACAAAACCAATTTAATGGCCTGCTGCGGGACGGACTCCAACATCTAAACCTGCAAGTAGGCAAAAAACTTGTCGTGAAGCATAGGTGGCAAAACAGATCTGACATGAACTTTCCCTTCTATCGAATCATCAAATCGGCCTACGATTTGATGACCTCAGACAAGCTGGATCGGGTCAAGGAGTGCGGCGCTTGCGGCTGGCTGTTTCTGGATCAAAGCAAGAACAAAAGCCGGAAATGGTGCAGCATGGAAAACTGTGGAAGTCTTGTGAAGGCCAAACGGTATTATCACAAGAATAAAGATGGATGATTCTAAGGATTACGAAACTTTCAAAGTTTCGTAATCCTGTACAGCACAAAGGCTGCGAAGATTCGTCCAGCCGTTGCTGCATTTCCCCAGGCGAAAGTTGTTCAACTCGATGCCCTTTATTACCACCGGTTGAGGCCAGTCGGCTTTTGTAGTTTGGGCTCTTTCAACAAGAAATGGGGGAGAGCGACTTTCTCAGGCAGGCTGCCGTAATGGATTGTTGAGATTCCAGCAGCCGGGCCGGAGTGCCTTCAAATATAACCTGTCCGCCGGCGGCGCCCCCTTCCGGACCGAGGTCGATAACCCAGTCGGCATTTTTTATGATATCGAGGTTATGTTCGATGATAATCACCGTGTTACCTTCATCCACCAGGCGATTTATGATGGAAAGCAACCGCTCTAAATCCGCCATATGAAGCCCACTCGTCGGTTCATCCAGCACATAGATTTGGCCCGATTTATGGAGTTCGCTTGCCAGCTTAAGCCGCTGGCATTCACCTCCCGACAGGCTGGATGTTGTCTGGCCGAGCCTGAGATATCCCAGCCCCACGGCATCAATCGCCTGCAACGTATTCCGGATTTGTATATCTTCAAATAAATCCGCAGCCTTACTCGCCGTCATTTCCAGGACGTCACTAATAGATTGCCCTCGAAATTTATACTGTAGCACCTCCTCGCTATACCGTTTCCCATTGCAGATTTCACAAGTCGATTTTACAGACTCCATAAAGGCTAAATCCGTGTATATAACCCCGCGGCCACCGCATTCCGGGCAGGCACCACTGGAATTAAAACTGAAGAGTGATTTGTTCACGCTGTTGGATTCTGAAAACAGCTTCCGGATTGCATCCATAAGTCCCGAATAGGTAGCAAGGATGGAACGACTGGACCGACCGACGGGAGCTTGATCCACAACAACCGCCTCGGAGTGTTCCCGGAGGAAAACTTTCATAAGCGTGCTTTTTCCCGCACCTGCTACACCCGTTATGGCTGTAAGCACCCCCTTTGGAATACTTACGGCAACATCTTTCAGATTGTACAAATTAGCGTTTGTAACTTTCATCTGTCCGTTCGGTTGACGAAAATCCGGTTTGACCGTTCTTTCCCTTCGCATCTGTTGTCCCGTAGGAGAATCAGCTTGATGCAAGCCCTCAACACTGCCCTGATAGACGATTTTACCACCTCTTATTCCGGCCCGTGGACCAACATC
>DATGUX010000342.1:0-9045 GCA_035300985.1 Fodinibius sp. | reverse complement strand
CCGTAATATTATCGGCAATGCCTGAGGGTATGCATTGAATACTAATTTTATATGGAGGTTTCCTATGAGTGATATGAAAGATCTTGACCCATTACACAAATGGCCTGAAAAACGAAAACGCCTGAAACGGAAGTACCCCGATTTAACGGATAACGACCTTAGCTACGAAGTAGGTGAAGAAGACAGGTTATTTGGCCGTATTGGAAAACGATTGGGAAAGAATCGAAAAGAAACCCGCAATATTATTAGGGACATTTGATCACGATGTTTAGAGAACAAGGCCTGTACTCTCTTGCCAGTTGTTATCATAAATGAGGGTAATAAATGAGCAGGGTGTGCAGATCAGAAGCCCCGGTGGACTTTCACTGGGGCTTTTTATTTTGAATACTCTTAAAACTACCTTATCTGCATGCGTTGGGATCTCTCTGGAGTTAATCGTTACGAAACTGTGTATAGTTCATAATCAGTATAATAGTTTCCTTGCTGTTTCTGCAGCTATATTTTCCGCGTCTGCTTTTATCTTTTTTCTTGAATATCTCTGTAAAGTTCACCTAATTTAGAGGGTTCGCATCAATTAGACTATCATTGCCATGAAAAAATATTCTGCCCTTCTCGTTTTTCTACTTGTTTTAGTGTCAACATCTGCCGCTCAAGACACAACCGCTTCTTTCTCCGCCGGTGATTATATCAAGCAGGAGGCGGATATTGAGATGCGCGACGGTGTAAAGCTGCATACGGTCATCTACCGGCCCGACAGCAGCACTCAGGCCCTTCCCCTTCTGATGAAACGCACGCCCTACAGCTGCCGTCCCTATGGCGAGGATACCATGCCCCGTCGCATCCACAGCAATCCGCAAATGGTGAAGGAGGGTTACATATTTATATGTCAAGATGTACGCGGCCGCTGGATGTCGGAAGGACAATATACCACCATGACGCCCAATATACCCGGCCCGGAAGGCATCGATGAAAGCTCGGACACCTATGACACCATCGAATGGCTGCTGGAAAATATTCCGAATAACAACGGCAAGGTTGGCCAATACGGAATTTCTTATCCCGGCTTTTATACCTCGGCCGCTCTTCCGAATGCCCATCCGGCCCTGGTTGCTTCCTCCCCGCAGGCGCCCATTGCTGACTTCTTTTTTGATGATTTCCGCCATCACGGGGCCTACCTGATGAGCTACTGGTACGCCACTAATGTATTCGGCTACCAGCATGACGGCCCTACGCCTACGCCCTGGTACTCCCTGCCTGAAATTTCTACTAAAGATGCCTACTGGTTTTATCTGAACAAACTGGAACCATTAAGTAAGGCGTCGAAGTATTATAAAGAGGATAACTTCTTCTGGCAAGAGCTGGTAAACAATCCTAACTATAATGAATTCTGGCAGAGCCGAAACATCCTGCCACATTTGCGTAATATCGACCATTCCGTGCTGGTGGTCGGCGGCTGGTTCGATGCGGAAGATCTATACGGACCGCTGAATACTTATAAGACAATTGAAAGGGAAAACCCGGAAGCAAAAAACAGCATCGTCATGGGTCCCTGGAGCCACGGCGACTGGGCCGGTGCCGATGGTCCGCAGCTGGTCGGCGATATCTACTTTGGTGATAATTTGTCCGCTTTCTACAAGAAGAATATTGAAGCGCCCTTTTTTAGTGCCAACCTCAAAGGCGACGGCAGCGCCAATCTACCCGAAGCCTATATGTTTGATACCGGGCGCAAGGAGTGGACCAAATTTAACCACTGGCCGCCCGAACAAGCAGAGCAACAGCAGTGGTATGTGCACAATGACGGCTCACTGAACACCAATAAACCATCCGACAAAGAAAAGGAGTATTCAGAATATATCAGCGATCTTTCCAATCCGGTGCCCTATATTGCCAAACCAAAGCTGCGCTTCACACCCCGCCCCTTTATGACAAGCGACCAGCGTTTTGCAGCGCGCCGCCCGGATGTGGTTACCTTTGAGACAGGCGTGCTGGAGGAAGCTGTAACCATCTCAGGCGAGATTCTCGCCAATCTGTATGTTTCTACTTCCGGCACGGCCTCAGACTGGATCGTCAAACTTATCGATGTCTATCCCCCATCCGTCAAAAAGGGAGAGCATACGCCCGAAGGCGTCATGCTGGACAATTATCACCAGATGGTGCGCAGCGAAGTCATCCGCGGACGATTCCGCAACAGTTATGAAAACCCGGAGCCTTTTGAACCGGGAAAGGTCACCTATATTGACCTGCCGCTGCAGGATGTTTACCACACCTTCAAAAAAGGGCACAAAATCCAGGTTCAGATCCAGAGTACCTTCTTTCCCTATATCGATCTGAACCCACAAAAATACGTAGAAAATATCTTCAAGGCCGACAGCAGCGACTTCCAGAATACCATCCAACGCATTTATCACACGCCCGGGCATCCCACTTCTGTTGAAATGGACGTGCTGAGATAGCCTATTCGGTTATTGGATAATTTTAAACAAAAAAGGCTCCAATGGCAGATTGGAGCCTTTTTATATAAATAACCTAAGAGTATCTGCAACAAGCAGCTATCTTCTTCGCAGCGCGTCAATCAGTTCGGACTTATTCATGGTTGAATAACCCTCGATTTCGGCTTCTTTAGCGCGTTCATAGAGCTCCTCTTTGGTCCATTCATCATAGGATGTGAGCTTTTTGGCTCGTTTAAGAAGATCATTTCTTTTTTTCTTTACATTTTTGCCCATTTCACTAAACTCTTCCTTAGAGTCAGCAGCTTTCTGGTTAAGGTTATCACGGAGCTCTTCCACCTCATCTGTAAGATCCTTCAGGTATGCTTCACGCTTTTTATTAATCCTTTTGCGCGTTTCTTCTCCCTTATCCGGTGCAAACAACAAGCCTAATGCCAGGCCGCTTGCTACTCCGGTTATGGCTGCTAAAATCACTTTTCCTTTATCTTCAGTTCCCATAATAAGTTGGCCTATAAGTTGATTATAAAATACAGCTAATTCTTGTTTTAATTCTTTGTAATAATACAATCACTAAATAACGTATAATGTTCCACAATTTATACTTTTTTCCTCAAAAATATGAGCCCAAAGCTCCTCTGTTCATATTTAGTCCTTTTTCAACTGCCGGGATTACTTGCTCATTAAATATTTGTTGCCCAGCCAGTCAAATGACATCCAGCATAAGGAAGCCCAGGCCAGTCCAAAGGCCCAGCCGGCCAGTACATCCGACGGATAATGCACGCCCAAATAAACGCGGCTCAGTCCCACCAGGAATGTAAGCATCAGAGCAATGCCGATACTGTATATTTTGATGCGCTTTCTTTGCTGGAGCTGGGCCAGCATAGCCGCAAGTGACAGATAGACCACCGCCGACATTGTTGTGTGTCCGCTGGGGTAACTTTGCGAGCTTACCGCCACTAAATGTGGAATGATATCGGGCCGCGGACGGGCCAGCCATTCTTTGGCGCTCGCTACGACAAGCACTCCTACCCCGGTAGCAACAAGAATGAGCAGTGCTGACTGGTATCTGCGCCGCAACAAGAGAAAACCCGTCACCGATGCAACCACCAGGAACAGTACGGGTGTACTGCCTAAAGCAGAAATATCTTTCACCTTGTCGGGCAGCCAGTCAGGCCCGACGGGAACAGCATTGTCAGGTCCCGTTCGCATCAGCTTAAGCATCTCCTGATCATATGATAGCTGTTCATTTTCCATCACCTCATCAGTAAGAGCAATAAATACCCACAGCCCGGATACAATAACCAACAAAGACAGCATCAAAGTAAACTGGTTGAATCCAAAACCGTTGGGATATAAAAAAGACCGAAGATCAGCAAATTTCATAGTGCTCAATTAACTGAATCTCCGGCCTTAAATCAACAGCGGCAATTGACTTTAATTACCATTCTTTTGGGCTTTAAAGCGGCTGATGACTCCCCCGTAAAGAACGGCCTCTTTCTGCCGGTCACTGAAGGAATGTTTCAGGGTATATTGATTCCCTTTTGTTTTATTGGTCATCACCACCTCATTGCCGTTTTTGATGGCGCTTCGGATATCATTGACCGCCAGCACATCACCCTGTTCAATATCTTCGTAATCGGCATCGTTTTGGAACTCCAGCGGAGGAATTCCAAAGTTTACCAGGTTTTGCCAGCCAATACGCGCATAGCTTTTGGCAATAACGGCACGCTGGCCAAGGTAACGCGGTGCGATGGCGGCATGCTCACGGCTGGAACCCTGTGCATAATTCTCACCGGCAATAACGATATGTCCGTTATGCTCATCTTTGGCTTCCATAGCCCGGTCGTGGAAATTTTTGTCCACTACGTCAAGCGTAAACTTGCTTATTTCCGGAATATTACTGCGAAACGGAAGCACTTCAGCACCGGCGCGCAGAATCTCATCCGTGGAGATGTCGTCTCCCATCTTTAACAGAACCGGCACCTCAAAGTCGCTGAGCTCATCGAAATCAGGCATGGTAGAGATATTCGGTCCTTTCTTGATCTCCCCGCGCTCTTCTTTGGCCACCGGCTCGGTAAGCATATCGGTGTTAATGATAGGATTATCAAGCGGTGTAAACTTCGGATAGCTCATATCGTAGAGCTCTTCGAGATCACGGGGATCGGTAATTTTACCCGTCAGTGCCGATGCGGCTGCCGTTTCGGGACTCACCAGGAATACCGAATCTTCCGGTGTACCCGAGCGATCGGGGAAATTACGCGGCACCGTTCGCAGACTATTCTGCCCGGTGGCCGGCGCCTGCCCCATACCAATACACCCATTACAGCCGGCCTGGTGAATACGTGCGCCGGACTGAACCAGTTTAAACATCACATCATTTTTGACCATATTTTCAATGATCTGCCGTGATGTCGGATTGATATCCCAGGAAACATTATCGTTGACCGTCTCGCCGCTCACAATCTCACCGGCCATCCAGAAATCGCGGTAGCCCGGATTAGCAGAAGAGCCTACATAAGCCTGATAGATATTCCGTCCTTCTACCTCGCGCACCGGAACAACGTTACCCGGACTGCTGGGCAATGCAATGAGCGGAATAACATCATCGAGGATCAGCTCTTCATACTTATCATATTCGGCACCCTCATCGGCAACCAGCTCGGTAAACTCATCTCCGCGGCCCTGCGACTTCATAAAGCGGTGGATTTCCTCATCAGCAGGAAATACCGTAGTGGTAGCGCCCATCTCCGTACCCATATTGGCAATAACGTGACGGTCCATTGTAGTAAGGTTCTTTAACCCTTCTCCAAAATACTCAATCACATAACCGGTTGCACCATCTACATCATAGCGACGCAGCATTTCAAGCACTACATCTTTGGCACTCACCCAGTCGGGCAGATTTCCTTTCACCTCAACGCCCAACACTTTTGGCTTTTTTATGTACATCGGCTCGCCCGCAATGGCAAAGGCTACATCAAGTCCGCCGGCACCTAAAGCCAGCATGCCCATACATCCGGAAGCAGGAGTGTGACTGTCAGAGCCCGCCAGTGTTTTGCCAGGCTGTGCAAAACGTTCGGTTTCAATCGGGTGGCTGACTCCATTTCCCGGACGACTAAACCACATACCGAAACGCTCGGCGGCAGATTTCAAAAACACATGGTCATCGGGATTCTTATAGTCGGTCTGGATTAAATTGTGATCCACATACTGACAGGAAACTTCCGTTTTGGCCTCATCAAGTTCCATCGCTTCCAGCTCCAGCATAACCATCGTGCCGGTAGCATCCTGAGTGAGGGTCTGGTCAATCTTAAGCCCAATTTCCTCTCCGAATTCAAAATCATCCAGTTCACCCTCCACAAGGTGACTTGTAATTAATTTTTGCGTAACATTAAGTGGTTTACTCATAAGTAAATGTATTTGTTAACAAGTCGTTTAATTCTAAATTATCTGATTCTCTTAGTTATATAAGCTCATCGCCGCTATAAAAGTTTCTAAAATATCATTAGTACCCCTTTTTTTCTTCCTAAAAGTACGGATAATGCTAATTTAAAAGCGTTCTAATCTAATTAATGGAAATGACGCTTAGTTTTTATCATTTTTTTTATTAACTATAGGTATCAATATATATAATAATATGGAACAGATGTAAAACCAGCATTATTTATCAGCTGAAGATAATGAACAAAGCAATTATTTTTTTACATATAGATTCGGTGTCTCATCTGCGCCATAACCCGCCTGGCAGCTGACAATAATTTTACATTTTATCTAATAACTACTAAGCACATAATAGGAGAATATTATGATTCGACATGTTGTAATGTGGAAACTGAAAGACGAAGCCGAAGGAGCTACCAAGGATAAGAATGCTGAAAAGATGAAGCTTATTCTGGAAGGCCTTAAAATTAATATCGAAGAAATAAAAAATGTAGAAGTTGGCATCAACATCTCGGAAAATGATGATGAAGCCGGATCAAATTTTGATGTTGTACTTATATCGGACTTTGAGACAGAACTCGATTATACGATGTACACCCGCAGCAATCATCATAAAAAGGCACTAAAATTTATCAGCTCGGTTATTGACGAGCGTTATTTTGTAGATTATAAAATGGATGTATAATATTTGCCGCGATGGCGCGACTGCGTTAAAAATTGATGCCCGGGCCTGCTCAACCAGTGTCAAAGTACACGGTGGGCAGGTATCTGTGCATATACAGAGCTTTTTACAGCAAAACTACCACATCATGATTCGCATCGTGAGACAAATATCCTATACCCGCTATCCCTTTGGGGTTGGGTACTACAACGGCTTGAATTCCATCTCATTCCTTTTTACGGTATTATTGTTATGCCGGATAAATTTTGGTCAAATTTAAGGTATCGATAAGCAGCCTTCCCTTTTCCTTAGAGAATCATCCCCCCCACTTTTGAAATAAAATGACATGCCCAGGACATTCCGGTGCCTATCGACCGATGCCTGATCCGCAGACTTTGGCCGCGATCAGCGTCCGAGATATAGAAAAGGATTAGAAAATTGGATAAAGAAGAAATTCATGTAAAAGGTTGAAAAGAGAGATATAAATAAATTGCAACCCTTCCATGAATTAACATAATTATGTTAACAGATACATCGAATAAATCCTACAAACCAAGGCCGACCTATGAACAGAATATTAATCACTTTATTTACTCTCTTCATTCTTCCTGCCCTCGCAGCTGCACAACAGCAGCCACAGGTTTTTGAGGGTGCCAAAATTATTCCCGTTGAAGGCGACCCCATCACCGATGGCGTACTTGTCATACAGGATGGAAAAATTAAAGTGGTTGGTGCACGAGGCGATGTATCTATTCCCGGCAATGCTCAAACGCATGACGCCTCCGGGAAAGTAATTATGCCCGGCCTGGTCGACTCACATTCCCACATCGGCGGCGGTGACGGCGGCGACCGCTCAGCGGCACTCCACCCGGATGTGCGCATTCTTGACAGCATCGATCCCCACAGTGATACCTTTAAAAAAGCACTGGCAGGCGGCATCACTACCGTCAACGTCATGCCCGGATCGGGACATTTGATGAGCGGCCAAACGGTTTATCTGAAGCTTCGTGATGCCGATAAAACTGAGGACATGCTTTTTGTAGATGACCCTGAAAAAGAGGTAGCCGGCGGACTCAAAATGGCTAACGGAACCAATCCGATCGGGGATAGTCCTTTTCCCGGCACACGGGCTAAATCCGCGGCCATGGTGCGGCAGCTGTTCATGAAAGCCCAAAATTATAACCAGCAGATAAAGGAAGCCGACGGCGACCCGGAAAAGATGCCCAAACGAGACCTCGGCATGGAAACGCTGGTTGAAGTGCTTAATGGCGAGCGGATAGTGCATAATCATACGCACCGGCATAATGATATTCTTACCGCCATACGCCTGTCAAAAGAATTCGATTACCGGCTGGTGCTGCACCATGTAAGTGAAGCATGGAAAGTGATTGATGAAATTGCCGAAGCCGGCGTTCCGACTTCTATCATTGTGCTTGATTCCCCCGGCGGAAAAATGGAAGCTTCCGAAATCCGCTACGAAAACGGAGCCTTGCTGGAAGATGCGGGTGTTACCGTAGGTTACCACACCGATGCATCCATTACCGATACGCGGCTATTCTCCCGGTCGGCCGCTTTTGGCGTACGTGCCGGCATGAGTCGTGAGGCAGCCCTGGAAGCGATCACCATCGCCAATGCTAAAATGCTTGATGTGGACGATCGTGTAGGTACACTGGAAGAAGGAAAAGATGCTGACTTTATTATCCTTTCCGGTGATCCGCTGAGCACTTACACACGCGTACAGCAAACCTGGATAGAGGGAAAAAAACGCTTTGACCTTTCTAATCCCGAAGATAAGAAATACGCCAACGGCGGCTACAAAGTCTATGAAAGAGCCACTCAGAATCACCACCACGGGCAACACTAATAATAGCAATACGCAATTTTTTGCCGATTTAAATATCTACCTATTATGAAGAAACGAATATTACTTTTAGCAATACTGTCCTTCACTATTTTCCCGATCACCCATGCCCAGATAGCCGTCAAAGCCGATACCCTGTATACCATGGAGGGAGCAAAAATAACCGGCGGAGTGGTGCTGGTTAAAGGCGACAAAATTGAGGCTGCCGGCCCCGCTTCCGATATTCAAATTCCTTCCGGTTATCAAGTGCATGAGGCCTCGGTGGTCACCCCTGGATTCATCGACGCTCATTCCGTGGTAGGGCTGGCCGGCATTTTCAACCAGGATCATGACCAGGACCAGCTGGAAAAATCCAATGCCATCCAGCCGCAGCTGCGTGCCTTCGACGCCTACAATGCCCGCGAGGAACTCGTCAAATTTGTGCTCAACAAAGGGGTTACCACCACCCACACCGGCCATGGCCCCGGAGCACTGGCCAGCGGTCAGACCATGATTGCCAAAACGGCTTATAATACTGTCGGTGAAGCACTGGTCGATTCAGCTACCACCGTTGCCTTTACCCTGGGCACAGCCGTAGGGCAATATTTTGACAAGCCGGGTACCCGTTCCAAAGGCGTAGCCATGCTGCGCCAAAA
>DATGUX010000341.1:0-3493 GCA_035300985.1 Fodinibius sp. | reverse complement strand
TGGGACCACGGCGTAACTTCTATTGATACGGCCCCCATATACGGACAAGGTCATAGTGAAAAAGTAGTCGGAGAAGCCATCAGTGACATTCCCCGGGATGAGCTGCAAATTCTTACCAAATTCGGTATGCGCTGGGATCTTGAAAAAGGTGAATTCACCACTTCCTCCAAAGATAATCAAGGCAAGGACATCGACATATATAGATACGCCGGGAAAGAAAGTATTATTGAAGAGTGTGAAAACAGCCTGCAGCGACTCAGGACCGATTACATTGACCTTTACCAAATCCACTGGCCTGACCCCACCACGCCTATTAGCGAAAGCATGGAGGCCGTAGCCAAGCTAAAAGAAGCGGGAAAGATTCGCGAGGCGGCCGTCTGCAACTACAGCGCCGATCAGATGAGAGAAGCCGAACAGACTATTTCACTGGCCTCCAATCAGGTGCCCTACAGCATGCTGCGGCGCAATATTGAGGAAGAAGTCGTTCCCTACTGTATTGAGCATAAAAAAGGCATTTTGGCCTACAGTCCGCTGCAGCGCGGCCTGCTGACCGGCAAGATGGAGCCCGGCCAGGAATTCGGTGAAGGCGACGACCGTGCCAACAGTCCCTATTATACCGATGAAAACATCGAACGCGTAAATGGATTTTTAGAGTCCATCCGTCCCGCGGCTGACAAGTACAATGCCAGCCTGGCGCAGCTCACCATTGCCTGGACGCTGGCGCAGCCGGGTATCACCATTGCATTGGTCGGCGCCCGCAACGTTGAGCAGGCAACCCAGAATGCACAGGCTGCTGATATCAACCTATCGGATAAGGATCTCTCATATATCAATGAACATTTAGAGGCACTGGAGCTGGAAGATGTATAGATTTCTCTATTTCACGAAATAAAGCCTGCCGCTCGTGCGAGGGAATGAATTCCCTCGCTACTGAGATTTTATCTCATCCCGTTCCATCGCTCTGTATCCCTATCTGCTTTGGTTCGCAATACCGACCAAGCCTGAAAGGGTTCCGAATCCTTTCAGGGTTACTTCAGGTCAAAGGACTTGAATCCCATAATCATGGCTTGCCCGTCGTTAAGTCCCTGCTATCCGGGATCCGCTATCCGGCATCTGGAAACCAGTATCCAGTATCAAATATCTAAAATACAGAATCAGCCTTTATCACATAGCCGACACTGACCCGCCGTCAATGCGGTAGTTGCTGCCTACGATAAAGGAGGCCTTGTCGGAGCACAAAAAAGCCACCAGCGCGCCGACCTCCTCAACTTTACCGGGACGTTTCAGCTCTAAATGCGGACGGTTGTTGTCCAGAAACTGCCGGATCATCTCCTCTTTAGAAATGCCCTGCTCTTCGGCTCCCTGCTCCATCATATCATCCACCAGCGGCGTCTGGATGAAGGCCGGGCTCACCGTATTCACCAAGATGCCGTCTTTGGCATACTCCTTGGACAGCGCCTTGCTGAAGTTATCCAGTGCTGCCTTCGATGCGTTGTAGTGGATCATATCCGGATAGGGCTGCGTGCCGTTTTCACTGGAAATATTGATCACGCGTCCCCAGCCCTGCTCTTTCATCAGCGGAATCACCTTTTGGCTAATGGCCACCGCGGCAAAGAGATTCAGCTCAAACAGCTCCTTCCACTCCGCAACCGAAGTATCCTCAAAAGATCCATTTTGTCCGACTGTACCTGCGTTATTAATAAGAATATCGATGCCGTTAAAACGCTCCGTGGCGGCATCAACCACCTTGTCAATATCCGATGCGGCCGTCAGATCAGCCGGCACTGCTTCTACCTCCGTTCCATGACTTCTTAGCTCATCGGAGGCGGCCTGCAGCTGGTCTTCATGCCGGGCGCAGATCACCAGATTGCATCCCTCCGCGGCCAGCGCCTCCGCAATGCCTTTGCCAATGCCCTTGCTGCCGCCCGTTATCAGTGCCGTCTTTCCATCGAGTTGTAAATCCATATTGATAGTTATGCTTCATTCATATTTTTTCGCAAACGACCGGCCGTTACAAACCTTCAGCCGATTAGCGAATTATATCTTAAAGCAATGAGCATTACAAGCGGTTTTCCGCGGATTATAGCACTGATTAATCACTTTGCCACGGAGCATTGATCGGCCTATTCCGTCGCAGACCTATACATTCGCTTCTAAAATCAAGCTACGCACAGACAGGTGACGGAATGGGATAAATATGTTCTCATTCAAATATCCCCTATACCCATTAAGAAAGCCCTCCAGAATGCCGTACCTTACACTCAAATTAAAGAATCCAACCTAATTCCATCCTCCACCCCATCCCTATATGAGAAACGATGATATCATCCAAAGCATCCGCTATATGCTGGATATTGACGACGTAAAAATTGCACAAATCCTGAAGCTGCGCGGATACCGGCCCAAACGCGGTGAAGTGGCGGCTATCTTTGACAGTCAACAGCAGCCGGAGGGCGAAAAGGGACCTGACTGTAGTCACAACCTGATGGCCCATTTTTTAGATGGACTGATTTACTACAAACGAGGCAAAAGTGATGAGCATCCGGAGCGTCCCATCAAAACGCCCGTCACAAATAATATGGTGCTCAAAAAGATGCGTGTGGCCTTTAAGCTGCAAGAGGACGATATGCACGACATCATAGAAGCTGCCGGCTTCTCCATGTCCAAACACGAGATGAGTGCGCTGTTCCGAAGTACCAAAAGCAGCAACTACCGAGAGTGCGGCGACCAGGTACTGCGCTACTTTCTTAAGGGGCTCACGATGAGAATGAAGAATTAGGAATGATGAATTAGCGGTTGGCGACGAGATAAATTTATGTCGATCTAAAATAACTACCTCGCCTCATTATTGGGTGGTGTCGATGCTATCGATATTTTGCCCGGACACCCGGGCCGCCAATGAATTCAGCGTACCTTCCAGGGTTGATACGAGCATCGCCTTCCCGCTTTGAATGAGAAACGTACTTCGTTTCATGGCATATTATTTCATCTTGATACCATTACCGGTCACTCTTGTCTATTAACTTAACAAGGGAACATTACCCGGACGTTCGCATCCGTTATCCAAAATCTAACATCCAACATCTGGTATCCGGCAACCTGTATCTGCCATCCTGAACCCTGCATCCTGAAAACCGAAACCAAATCCGTCCCATAACTGTTTTCCAAATAGCTATTAACCAACAACAAAGCCATGCGTCAAATCGTAAATACCGCCAACGGAAGCTATGGGGTGATGCAGGTGCATCAGGCACCTGATCCGGCACCAAAAGCTGACGAGCTGGCCATCAGCGTCAAGGCTGCGGGACTCAACTTTGCCGACATTTTGGCCCGCAAGGGACAATATCCCGATGGGCCCTCCAAGCCCTGTGTGATGGGCTACGAGGTTTCGGGCATAGTTGAAGCAGTGGGAGCTAACATTGATGACAAGTGGGCCGGCAAAGAGGTGATTGCACTCTGCCGCTTCGGCGGACAGGCTGAAAAAGTATGCGTT
>DATGUX010000340.1:0-9946 GCA_035300985.1 Fodinibius sp. | reverse complement strand
CAGGCGGCCCATTCGGTCAGTCCCAGGCCAAAAAAGAGCTCTTCAAAAATATAGCTGAAAGTCCAGCCGGCAATAACGGTATAGAAGGAAAGGATCATCGTTCCGCAGATGACGGCCCAGACCCCGATAAGGGAGTAAAGTTTGTTGGGCGAGAGCTGCTTAAAGGCACCCACCGGGTTTTTATCGGTTCGCCGGCCAATACTTATTTCTGCTATCATCACCGGAAAACCGACCAGAAAGCAGCAGACCAGATAAACCAGCAGAAAGGCACCTCCGCCGTTAGAAGCGGCTTCAGTGGGGAACCGCCAGATATTACCGAGGCCCACCGCTGAACCGGCAGCTGCCAGTACAAATCCCAATTTTGAATTCCAGTTACCCCGAGCTGTTGTTTCTGTTTGAGCCAAAAGAGAATAATTGTTTAAAAGTGTTGGTTAGGATGCTTTAAAGTCTATAAAAACGCGTTTACCGGTTACGTTTAAGTAATTTTGAGTCAGGTTTTAGGCTCGACTGACCCACCCCTGTATCCCCTCCCAAGGAGGGGGAAATTCGTCTCCCCTCATGCCTGTCCCGAACACTTTCGGGGAGAGGGGATTAAGGGGTGTGTTACTTTTCGATATTACTTATATTGTTCATTTTGCTGTTTTAACCGGTAAACTCGTTATCGTTAGACTTCTTCAGCATTTAAAACAGTGGAAAGAGTGACTACCAGCCTGAAGTAAAAACCTTAATTCTATTTCGAGTACTGGTTACTGGAAAGATATTCAGATTAACTATAACCTTGGCTAAGGGATATTCCATTCAAATTTGTTGAGGATAAAGGCCGGCAATATGCGGGGCATGTCCTCTTTTACCTCGTGGAGGCTAAACCTGGCAAGTAGTGCGTAATAATTTAGTCTGCAAAATAATTATGATTATTTTCATCATCTGTGATAGTCAAGAGTTATATAATTCAAGCCATATCTTCCGTTTTGACCGGGAACTAAAAGTTGCTTGAGTCTTAAGAAGGGCATAGCATTCGGGATGAGTAATCCGGAATAATATCGGCGAAAGAATCAAAGGCCGGAATGACGTTGAATGTTGAAGAATTGCTTTTAAAATGGATATCTTTCTACGAGGCGAAGTCAAGCTCTTTTCAAATGGAGGGCGATGGGGAAAGCTGGAAGGAATGCAATTATCCAATACGTTAAATGTGAATCATAGTGAATTGCAATGAGTAAAAGGGCGAAAATGAAGAAGAACATTGTTATCATTGGCGGTGGATTTGCCGGCGTCAGTCTGGCACAAAAACTTAAAAAAAATGATGCGTTCCGTGTAACACTGGTTGACCGTAACAACTATAACTATTTTACTCCCTTACTGTATCAGGTTGCCACCGGCATGCTGGAAGTTTCCAACATTAGCGCGCCCTTCCGCAGTCTTTTTCTTGGTAAAAACAACATTCGGTTTCGCTTGGGTAAGCTGCAGCGAATAGATCGTGCCTCAAATAAAGTGCATCTGTCAACCGGCGTGTTGAACTATGATACGCTTGTTATTGCCACGGGTACCAAAACCAACTATTTTGGCATGGAGAATATTAAAAAGAATGCCCTGCCTATGAAAACCATTGATGATGCAGTTGAGATGCGCAATTATTTGCTGCAAAAAGCCGAAGAAGCTACTTACACTACCGATCCCGAAAAGCAGGCAAAGCTTAGGAATGTGGTTATATCGGGAGCCGGTCCTACGGGAGTAGAGGTCGCCGGGATGCTTGCTGAGATGAGAAATAATCTTATGCAGAAAATATATCCCGAATTACAGGAACATAAACTGAATATTCATCTGGTAGATGCGGCGCCGACGGTGCTGCCCCCTATGCGCGAAAAATCGCAAAAATATACTTATGAAATGCTTAAAGAAATGGGGGTCCGCGTGGGGCTTGGAAAGATGGTGGAGGACTACAAAAATAATACCGTCTATTTTAAGGATGGTGATACTGTGGAGACTGAAACCCTAATTTGGGCGGCCGGCGTTACGGCCAAAGTGTTTGAAGGTATTCCGGAAGGAAGTTACGGTAAGGGCAACCGTCTGCTGGTAAATGAATACAACAAGGTGAAAGATACTGAAAACATCTATGCTATCGGGGATACCTGCCTGCAGAAAACGGATGCAAACTTTCCCGACGGACATCCACAGCTGGCTAATGTAGCAATGCAGCAGGGTAAAACACTGGGTAAAAACCTGATTGCCATGAAAGAAGGACATGATCTCACCTCCTTCAGCTATTTTAATAAAGGAGCTATGGCAATCATAGGCAGCACTAAAGCCGCAGCAGATCTGACGATGCCCGCCAAAACGGTCACCGGCTGGTTTGCCTGGATAATGTGGTTGTTTATTCACCTTTTTGAGCTAATTAGCTATCGCAATCGCATTAAAACGATGTGGAACTGGACCAGTGCTTATTTTACGCAGGATCAGTCTTTGGGCATGATTATCCGCCCCGCAGAGCAACCAGCGCCCGCAGAATTGGGATTGCGAGATGAACATAATGATTTAGAGCAAAAAAGGCACTAATAGCGATTCAAGCGGCGGCGAAAGAAGGAGGCCAGCGGGCGAATATATGAGCTGTTGGTTTCCACCTCAATCATGTCGATTTTTCGTCTTAAAAAGGCCTCGCGAAGTTCTTCTTTATGCTTTTGCCGCTTTTTATAATATTGATTTCGAAGCTGCGGGCTGGACGTATCCACCAGCACCTGTTGGCCGGTCTCGGCATCTTTAAGCGGTAACAGTCCTAACTCCGGAAGCGCATCTTCCAGCTTATCGTTGATGAAAATATTTACCAGATCATGTTTGCGGTTGGTGATCTTAAGCTGCCGATCATACTCCTCGTCCTGAAAGTCGCTGGCCAGAATGATAATGGCCCGCCGGTTGAGCAGCCGGTTGACGTAGGAAAGCGCCTCACTGATATCCGTTCCGCTGCCTTGGGGATCGGTGGTGAGCAACTCACGGATCAGACGCAATACGTGCAGGCGCCCCTTTTTGGGCGGAATTACCTTCTCAATCCGATCAGTAAACAGGATGAGTCCCACCTTGTCTCCATTCTTTATGGCACTGAATGCCAGCACGGCACACAGCTCAATTGAAAGCTCCCTTTTACTCTGATTTTGACTTCCAAAAACGCCACTTGGAGATATGTCGATGCACAGCATGAGCGTTTGTTCGCGCTCTTCCTCAAACTTTTTTATGTAGGGATCTCCTGAGCGAGCAGTAACGTTCCAGTCGATCTGCCGAATGTCGTCTCCATAGGTATATTTACGAACTTCGGAAAACTCCATCCCGCGGCCCTTGAAAGCGGACTGGTATTCGCCGCCAAAAATATTATTTACGATGCCTTTAGTGCGAATCTCAATCTTTCGGACCTTTCGGAGTATCTCTTTGGAAATCATGGCGCGTGTGTTGATTTAGCAGTGTGCAGAAAGAATACGGGAATTATAGGGCAGTTGAAAGTGCCGCCGGAAATTTGCTTGCCTCATGCAAAGTCCCGGACTTTCCAAGTTGTTAACGCAGGTTGTTCACGAATCATTATGGAGATTCTTGCGATATAGCATATTTGGAGCAAGTCCCATCACTCCAAAAATAACGGAGCCGGAACGGGAAAAGTAATGTGGGTTGTTAGAAGGGTGAAGGTAAATAGGTGGCGGAATTTTTGTGAACAAGCGGTTCGTATTTGTGCCATTTGCCGGCTGATTGGATTAATATTATTCCCAAAAAATACCTACATTGCCACATATTTTATACGCATCATCTATAATTATTAATCAAAAATACATCCATGATTATAGGCGTACCTAAAGAAATAAAAGCAAGCGAAAACCGCGTATCTTTACTGCCCGGTGGGGTGTTAAAGCTGAAGAATAGAGGCCATCAGGTAGTTGTTGAGCAAGGAGCCGGGGAGGGAAGCGGCTTTGACGACGAAGCATATCTTGAAGCCGGAGCTACCATTATGGATGATGTGGAGGCACTCTGGAAGCAGACCGATATGATCATGAAGGTAAAAGAACCTGTTGCGGCAGAATATCCCCGCATGCGTGAGGAACAAATTATCTTTACCTACTTTCATTTTGCAGCCAGCGAGGCTCTTACGGATGCGGTTATTGATTCGAACTGTGTGGCTATCGCCTACGAAACAGTTGAAGATGCCAGCGGCTCGCTTCCTTTATTGATTCCCATGAGCGAAGTAGCCGGACGAATGGCCGCGCAGGAGGGAGCTAAGTATTTGGAGAAACCACAGGGCGGCCGCGGTGTGCTTCTTGGTGGTATTCCGGGCGTTCATCCCGCCAATGTAATGGTGCTGGGCGGTGGCGTTGTGGGCGTTAATGCGGCTAAAATTGCTGCCGGTATGGGGGCTAAGGTTACCATTATGGATATCGATATTCCGCGCCTGCGCTACCTTGATGATGTATTAGCTAAGAATATTAGCACCATGTTTTCTACGGAGGGCAATATTCGGAAGCTGCTTCCTGATACTGATATGATCATTGGTGCAGTACTGGAACCCGGGGCTAAAGCACCGCATCTGATCAGTCGTGACATGCTCTCATCTGTGCAAGAGGGAACGGTTATGGTTGATGTAGCCATCGATCAGGGAGGCTGCTTTGAAACCTCCAGACCTACCACTCATGATGATCCCGTCTATGACGAAGCGGGCATTGTGCATTATTGTGTTACAAATATGCCGGGCGCCGTGCCCTATACTTCAACGCTTGGGTTGACCAATGCAACCCTTCCTTTTGCTGCTGAGTTGGCAAATAAAGGATGGAAACAGGCCCTGAAAGATGATGCAGCGCTCAGAAAGGGGCTGAATATTGTGGAGGGCGATATTGTGTACAAGCCGGTAGCAGAAGCATTTGACAGGAACTTTAGACCTTTAGATGAGCTATTTTAATCCCTTTATTTTGTAAGTTGACCAAATGTCGTATAATGCTTTTTATTACTTAGTCAGGGCAAAGGCCTTTCCCGCCAATTGTTTGTCAGATTATAAAGCGGCAATCCGGCAGACCACATGAAATAAATTATTAAAGAAACAGTTTAACATACTGGGATTCATAACAGTAGTTTTCATTAAATATTGGTTAACAACTTGTTGATAAGTATTTTTGTTTAGCAAAAGGCATCCCTTTATATTTTGAAACATTAGACAACTAATTGGTATAACAGATTTATCTACATGGGTAAAATTATTTCCATAGCAAATCAAAAGGGAGGTGTTGGTAAAACAACAACGGCCATCAACCTTGCGGCCAGCCTTGCAGCTATCGAACATACCACCTTAGTGATTGATGCTGATCCGCAAAGTAATACCACCAGCGGACTTGGAATTGAATCGAAAACCGTTTCGAATTCGATATATGAGGTGATGGTCGGCGGGGTAGACGCTTCCGATGCCATCCGGGAAACGGAATTGCCGTTTTTGGAACTGATTCCTTCCCATATAAATCTGGTGGGAGCGGAAATTGAAATGATTGACCGTGAGCAACGGGAGCGAATTCTGGAGAAAGCCATAGGCGACCTCAGGGAACAATACGATTTTGTTATTATTGATTGTCCGCCATCCCTTGGGCTGCTTACTATTAATGCACTTACCGCCTCCGATTCTGTTATCATTCCCGTTCAGTGCGAATATTTTGCCCTTGAGGGTTTGGGACAACTGCTAAATACTATTAAGATTGTTCGTCAACATCTCAATACTGAGCTGGAAATCGAGGGGGTACTTTTAACTATGTTTGATACTCGCACGCGCCTGTCTGACCAGGTGGCTGATGAGGTCCGAAAATATTTTGAGGATCGCGTATTTGAATCCGTTATTGCCCGGAACGTTCGTCTGGCTGAAGCCCCAAGCTTTGGCAAGCCCGCTTTGCTGTATGATTCTACCAGCCGGGGAGCAAAAAATTATTTGGCCCTGGGGCGCGAAATTATTCATCGCAATAAAGATCTCTTTAAGAATAGTCCCGTTTTTGCAAGTAGTTAAGGTTTAATATTATGACATCCAAGAAGGTTTTAGGTCGTGGATTGAGTGCTTTTTTTCCTGAACATGAAGAAAAGGAGAAGAAGGAAGAACAAGCCGAAGGGGAATCCTCTTCGGCATTGGCTAAACCGCAGCAGCGTGTCAATGTTGTGCTGCAGGTGCCGGTTGACAGTATCCGTCCCAATCCGCATCAACCCCGCAAAGAATTTGATGAACAGCGTTTACAACAACTGGCTTCATCCATCAGTAAACACGGGCTTATTCAGCCGATTACGGTTCGGTATATTGGTGAAAAGCGTTTCGAGCTGATCAGCGGTGAGCGCAGGCTCCGGGCTGCCAAGCTGAGCGGTATTGACAAGCTGCCGGCTTATATCCGGGAGGTCAACGATGAAGATATTCTTTCGTATGCACTTATCGAAAATATCCAGCGCGAGGATCTGAATCCCCTCGAGGTGGCCCTGGGTTATCAGCGGCTGGTTGAAGAAGCAGACTATACGCAGGCCGAGGTAGCCGAACGTGTTGGTAAAAACCGATCGACCGTGGCCAATATGCTTCGACTGTTAAGCCTGCCCGCTTTTATACAGGCCGCACTGCGCGATGAGCAGATATCGACCGGCCATGCACGGGCACTGATATCAGTTGACGATCCGGAGGATCAAAAAGCCATTTTCAAGAGGATTATCGAAAAGGGTTATTCGGTTCGACAGACGGAAAAGGCCGTCAAGGCATTAGGTGAAAAAAAGAAAGCGCAGCCAACACCGGCAAAGGATTCACAAAATACCTTTATTAAAGAAATATCCAACCGCCTGCGGGGCAAGCTTAGTACCAAAGTAAATATAAAGTCTAAGAAAAATGGTGGTGAAATACGTATCGAATACTATTCCGATGAGGAGCTCGATCGTCTGCTGGAGCTTTTTGACGAAATTTCTTAGCCTCTGCGCGCTCTTCTTGGCATGCTCGATATGTAGCTATAGCCAGATTCATCAAGCATCCAATGGCCGCTTGGCACGATCCGGCACTGCTTATAATTATTCGTCGTCATCTTTAGGACTGCGCCAGGATACAACAAAAAAGAAGGCAGCCGACAGCTTGCCCAGTCCCAAGAGCGTGATGTACAAGTCGATGATCATTCCGGGATGGGGACAGATTACCAACCGTCAAATTTGGAAAGTTCCGATTGTTTATGGACTTTTGGGCGGACTGACTTGGTACAGCATCTCATTGACGAAAAGCTATCACGATTATCGGGCAGCATACTATAATATAAATGACCAGACCCCGGATGATCAGAAGTATGGTCCGACACCCGATTATATTCCTGAAAGTGCCAATTTACGCGAATTAAAATCGATACGTAATACCTATAGAAACCGGCGGGACCTGGTTTATGTAGGCATTGCGCTGGCTTATGGCCTCAACATTATCGATGCTTACGTATTTGCACATATGCGCTCCTTTGACGTTTCCGAAGATCTCAGTCTTCGCACGCGCATCAAGCCTTCCGTGATGGCACAAGCCACACCGGGCCTTACATTATCAATAGACTTTGTAACCAAATAAGAATCACTATGCAAGACAATGATAAAAATAATATAGACGTACCCGATGCTTTTGATAACACTCATAGCGGAGATATGTGGAGCATCTTTAAGATCATGGGTGAATTTGTTGATGGTTACGATAAATTGTTTAAAGTTGGTCCTTGCATATCAATGTTCGGCTCAGCCCGTACTATTGAAGGAGAGGAGTATTATGAGATGGCCCGTTATGTAGCCAAAGAAGTTACCCGGCGCGGCTTTGGAGTGCTGACCGGCGGAGGCCCGGGAATTATGAAAGCGGCGAATCAGGGAGCCCAGGAAGGCGACGGAAAATCGGTGGGACTGGGTATAACGTTGCCGCACGAGCAGGGCCCCAACGCGTATGTTGATAAAAACTATACCATTAATTTTAATTACTTTTTTGTTCGTAAGGTAATGTTTGTCAAATATGCACAGGGTTTTATCGTATTTCCGGGCGGCTTTGGAACGATGGATGAGCTTTTTGAAGCCTTAACCCTCATCCAGACAAAGAAAGCATCTACATTTCCGGTAGTACTTATAGGAACCGAATATTGGGGAGGATTGATTGAATGGATCAAAACAACAATGGTGGAGAATGGCACTATATCCAAAGAAGATATTGATCTGTTTACACTGACTGACGATCCTGATGAGGCTATAAAAATAATTAACAATTTCTATAAAAAACACAGTTTGGCTCCTAATTTTTAGGATTTATGTTGAAACAAAACAAATCCAATTGGGTTAAAAAGTTTTTTTGGCGTCATTTTTTATGATGCTAAATGGTTGCCAAATAAACGGTATTTTAACAAAATCATACAATATTTGGCTTTGATATGAGTTTTACTTTCAGATAAACAGTTTATTTCGTTACATTTACTGCTTTTTAATATTCAACTAAAACAGAACGAACTATGAAGTTGCTTAAAAATAGCCTTACTACACTCTTAGTTGGTCTTTTTCTTGTTGGTTTAACTACCAGCGTCAATGCACAGGATAAACGTGCGGCCGTTAAGACCTACAATGATGCCTTAGACCTTATGGAAGCTCAAAAGTATGAGCAGGCCGCAGATAAACTCCAGCAAGCTATAGATCAGGCCGAGAAGCTTGGAGCTGAAGGCCAAGATATTTTAGACCGGACAAAAAAGCAGATGCCTTCTGTTTACTGGGGTCTTGCCAAGAAAGAATACGCTACATTTCAAAGCGAGAAATCAATCAGCAGCCTGGATGCTACGGTGGCTGCCTTTCAAGAGGCCGGGGATGTAGCTGAGCAGTACGGAAGCACTAAGATTGCGGAAAAGGTGCCGGGTATTGTTACGCAGCTGATGTATAATAAAGCCCTTGTCCAGTCGCAAAAGAAAAACAATCAGGATGCTCTTGCCACGCTTGACCAAGTGATTGAGCGTAACGCTAATTATGCGAAAGCATATTACCAGAAGGGTATTATTACCAAAAATATGGATCAGGGTAGCCTGGATAAAGCACTCAGCCATTTTGATAAGGCTGCAGAGGTTGCCGAGTCAAACGGAAACAGCCAGATGGCCAGTCAGGCCCAGGAAGCAGCTGCTGATGCCTTAGTTTATCGTGGCTCTCAGGCAGTTCAGGACAAGAATTACAGCAAAGGCCTTGACCTGCTCAACAAAGCACTTACCTATAATGATTCATCTGAAAGTGCCTATTTTCGTATGGCAGAGGCATATAATGGCCAGCAAAATTGGAGTAAAGCCGCAGAATCTGCCGAGAAAGCTCTTGATCTGAGTAATGGCGGGCGCAGCGACAAAGCTAAAATCTATTTTGCTCTCGGAACAGCTCGTCAGGGAATGGGCAATCGTTCTGCTGCCTGTAATGCTTTTGACAATGCAGCTTACGGATCATTTAAGGGATCTGCAGAGCATAAAATGGAGTTTGAGCTCAAATGTGATGCTCTTTAATGAATAAGATTCTTAGCTAAAGGAGCTGTATTTCTGTTTAATAGGCCTCCGGTTCCGGAGGCCTATTTTTTATTGGCCCCACCTCTAAAAAACTTTTTATCTGTCTATAGCTTTGACTATTTTCAACTCTGAATTCTGCCCTTAATTTTTTAACCTTTCTATAATTTAATGGGAAATCCATCTGGTTCACTTGATGATCTTTGCGTAAATACAATTCGAACGCTTGCCATAGATGCCGTACAGGCTGCCGAATCGGGACATCCCGGTATGCCTATGGGTATGGCAGATGCCGCTTATGTACTTTGGACCAAATTTTTGAAGCATGATCCCCAACATCCCCATTGGCACGATCGTGATCGATTCATACTTTCAGCGGGACACGGGTCTATGCTGCTTTACAGTCTTTTGCATCTGACGGGCTATGATCTGCCGCTAAAGGAGCTGAAGAACTTTCG
>DATGUX010000339.1:0-6933 GCA_035300985.1 Fodinibius sp. | reverse complement strand
GCCAGGATCAAACTCTCCATTGTAAATAACACCAATAAATAAGATTGAGTCTCCGGCTCGATATCTGTCATTGACTCTCGCCGGTCCCATCCGGGACCGACAAGGGCTCGACGTGCGATCGTCTGTATATTCTTCAGTATGGTAAAAGAACTATGATTGATTCGCCCCTTTCAGAGCGGACTTCGAAGATAAGATTAATTCCTATCATTGCCAACAAAAAAATATCTTATTTTTAAGCTGACTGCCTTGTTTCGAAGCGATGCAATAATAAGAATCTTGAAACTTTAATGCAAATTAATTGTTGCACAATATTTCTCATCTTAGATTGCCTACATAGGGCCACAATATATTAGCTATTGTTAGCCCTAAAGGTCTTCTATTCTTCCTCAGATGAAGTGGTCGCTTCATCCGAAGAGGCGGTAGATTTAGAGCTACCAGATCGCCGTGTACGTCGCGTCTTCTGGCTGTCCTTAGGTTGAATATCATTATAATCAACAAGTTCTATGACAGCCATTTTAGCGCCATCACCCGATCTGTTTCCAATCTTGATAACACGGGTATACCCACCGGGACGATCCATAGCTTTTTGAGCAACTTCATCGAAAAGATGAGAAACCACCTGTTTATTTTTCAACTTAGAAAAAATCTGTCGGCGATTATGCCTATTATCATCCTTGGCTTTGGTAATGAGCGGCTCAACATAAGGCCGAAGCTCTTTTGCTTTGGCTTCAGTCGTTACAATTTTGTGCTCCTTAAGCAAAGACACGGCAAGTGCACTCAACGTTGCCTTACGGTGCGATGCCGTTCTGCCAAGTTTTCTTCCTTTAACTAAATGACGCATTGCTTTGTAATACCTTTAAGAGTTATCTAAATACTTGCTCGTATCCATGCCGAAGTGCAGATCTTTTCCTTCGATAACTTCAACCAGTTCGGCCAGGGATTTTTTTCCAAAGTTTCTGAATTTCAGCAGATCTTGTTCATCTCGCTCAACCAATTCACCAATCGTATTTATATTGGCAGACTTCAAACAGTTGTAAGATCGCACGCTCAGATTAAGATCTTCAATGTTTGTTTTCAATAAATTCCTGACGCGTTGCATCTCTGCATCTACCTCTTCCTCTTCTTGGGTAAAAGGCTCATCAATTTCTTCGGTAATAAATTTTTCAATATGTTCTTTAAGAATCTTACCTGCAATGGTAAGTGCTTCCTTAGAATTAATCGATCCGTCGGTAGTTATATCCATCACCAGTTTTTCGTAATCCGTATGCTGGCCTACACGAACGTTTTCTACATCAAACTCCACCTGCTTAATCGGAGTGTAGATGGCATCTATAGGAATCAGGTTTACATCCTCAGAAGTATCTATATTCTGTTCCTCGGCAGGTATATATCCGCGGCCGCGGCCAAGGCGTAATTCAATTTCTAAATCGGAATCTTCAGACATCGTAGCAATCACCAGGTCAGGATTCAGCACATCATAATCGGCCGTGGCCTCATCAATGTCCGCTGCAGTCAGCGTGCCCGCTCCTGATTTAGAGATATGTACTACGCCACTGCTCTGTTCTACTTGCTCAAAACGTACTTCCTTGAGGTTTAGGATTATTTCATACACATCCTCTTTAACCCCATCAATGCTGGAGTATTCATGCTCAACTCCTTGCATTTTTATGGCATTAACGGCGACACCCGGCAAGGAAGACAATAGAATCCGGCGGAAAGAATTACCTACCGTTACTCCAAAGCCTCTTTCCAGTGGTTCAAGAATAAATGTCCCAAAAGTATCTGTAGCCTCTTGTACATTAAGAGGATCAGGCATTTGTATGCTATAGTTGCTCATAATAAAAGCGTTATCGCACTAATTGTTAAAATTACTTAGAATAAAGCTCAACAATAAGCTGAACGTTTATATTTTCCGGAATCTCTTCCACATCAGGCATCTTCAAAAACTTGCCTGACATCTTTTTCTTATCAGTCTCTACCCACTTGAATTTCCGTGTTGGTGCATATTCAAGAGAATCATTAATGACTTCCAGATTCTTTGATTTCGGACGAATACTTACCACATCACCGGATTTAAGCTGATATGAAGGGATATTTACTACCACTCCATTGACAACAATATGCTTATGGCTTACCAGCTGCCGAGCCTGTCGGCGGGTTCGCGCAAAGCCCATACGGTAAACGGTATTATCCAACCGGCTTTCAAGATATTGCAGAAGAATATCACCGGTAACGCCGCCTGTAGAATCAGCTTTGTCAAACAAATTTGAGAACTGGCGTTCTAACAAACCATAGGTATATTTGGCTTTCTGCTTTTCTTCCAGCTGAATAGCATATTCCGATTTACGGGAATAGCGTGATCGTCCGTGCTGACCGGGGCCATATGGTTTTCGCTCCAGTGCTTTGCTGGGACCGAATATGGGTTCCCGAAATCGACGTGCTTTTTTCTGTTTTGGACCTCTATATCTTGCCATAATAAATACTAACTTTCTACTTTATACTCTTCTTCGTTTGGGCGGCCTGCAGCCATTATGAGGAATTGGTGTACGATCTTTAATGGACGTCACTTCAAGGCCGCTCGATGCTAATGCACGTACCGCAGCCTCCCTGCCCGATCCCGGTCCCTTAACAAATACTTCCACTCTGCGCAGCCCCATTTCGTGGGCGGTGGTAGCAGCCGTTTCAGCACTTAGCTGAGCAGCATAAGGGGTATTCTTCCTGGACCCTTTAAAACCCTCCTTGCCGGCAGATGACCAGGATATTGCATTCCCGCCAGCATCGGTAATTGTTACCAGAACGTTGTTGAAAGTGGCTTTAATAAAAACCATTCCATTTGGATCTGAGAGCTGTCTTCTTTTTTTCCGTTTTTTAGCCGGAGATCGTCGTTTCTTCTTTGCCATTTATTTCCTCAATATTCTTCTTATTTTCTTGGAGCTGATTTTCTGCCTGCTACCGTTCTTCGCTTGCCCTTGCGGGTACGCGCATTCGTTTGGGTATTCTGTCCGCGAACGGGAAGTCCTTTCCTGTGGCGTGTGCCTCGGTAGGAGCCTATTTCAATTAGGCGACGGATATTCGCCTTCACTTGGCTGCGGAGATTTCCCTCGACAGTGTATTCTTTGTCAATTTTAGTACGAAGGTTCGTAACCTGCTCCTCCGTCCATTCTTCAACTTTGGTTCCCCGTTCTATCTCAAGATCATCAAGTATATCCTGAGCCGTAGATCGTCCTATCCCAAATACATAGGTCAGAGCTATTTCGCCTCTTTTTTGTTTCGGTAAGTCAATTCCAGCAATACGTGCCATAAAAACTATCCAGTTTTATTATCCCTGTCGTTGCTTGTGACGAGGATTCTTTTTATTGATTACATATACACGACCATTGCGCCGTACAATTTTGTCGTCAGAACTTCTCTTCTTAACTGAAGATCGGGTCTTCATATTACTAACACTTATTTTAGTTAAAAATTATTTATATCGATACGTGATTCTACCCTTACTTAAGTCGTAGGGCGACATCTCCACGGCCACACGATCACCGGGAAGAATTTTAATATAGTACATTCTCATTTTTCCGGAAACGTGAGCCAAAATCTCATGTCCGTTATCAAGTTCAACGCGAAATTGTGCGTTCGGTAACGCTTCAATAATTTCGCCATCTTGTTTAATTGGCTCTTCTTTAGCCATCGTTAAATATCTGCATTAATTCGATTTTCCGTTATCTCCCTAATATAATCAAAAGTACTTAAAATTTCAGCCTTTCCTTCACGAACTACTATATCGTGCTCAAAGTGGGCCGCATTCTTGGTATCAGCGGTTATAACGGTCCAGCCATCATCAAGAGTTTGTACCTCCCAGCTTCCCAATGTTATCATTGGTTCTACGGCCAGGGTCATTCCCGAGCGCAATCGCTGCCCTCTACCCGCCTTTCCAAAATTGGGAACTGATGGATCTTCGTGTAGCGATTTTCCCAGTCCGTGTCCTACCAAATCCCGAACTACGCCATAGCCGGATTGTTCGCAGTGGCTTTGTATAGCGTGCGAAATATCTCCAATTTTATTTCCATGAAGCGCTTGATCTATTCCTTTATACAGAGATTCAAGCGTTGTCTTCAATAAGTCAAGCGTTTGCGGATCACAATCGCCCACAGCAAATGTATAGGCGTGATCTCCAAAATATCCATCTTTTTCAACGCCACAGTCAATAGAAACAATATCTCCTTCCTTGAGTGTTCGCTTATCACTCGGAATGCCATGCACCACTTCCTCATTGATGGAGATACAAAGCGTTCCGGGAAATGGATTATTTGCGGGACCATAGCCTTTAAAAGCCGGGCGTCCGTTATTTCTTTGAATAAACTCTTCCGCCACACGATCCAACTTCCCCGTGCTAACGCCGGGCTCTACGAACTTGGCCACCTGGGCAAGAGTCTGAGAAACAAGCTGCGCACTTGTTCTCATTTTTTCAATTTCAGATTCGCTTTTTAAAAAGATCATCCCGCGCGGCGTCGCCCCTTCATCTTCCCTGTCTTCATAAATCCATCGTAGTGGCGCATCATCAAATGGCTTTCAATCTGCTCAAGCGTATCAATAGCTACGCCCACGATAATCAACAAGCTTGTGCCGCCATAGAACATGGCAAAGCCCGGGGTTATGCCCAATCGTGCTGCAAAGGCCGGGAGTATGGCAATGATACCCAGAAATATAGCTCCGGGTAGCGTAACCTTAGTCAAAATATTATCAATAAACTGCACGGTTTGATTTCCTGGTCTAATGCCCGGAATGAATCCGCCCTGGCGCTTCATAGTATCGGCCATCTCGCGTGGATTAACAGTTATGGCCGTATAAAAGTAAGTAAAGAACACACAGATAATAAAGAATATGATTGAATAGGTGACGCCCGTAAAATCAGACGACCAGGCCGTTAGCATCTGCACAGTTGTATTATCCGGGAAAAAAGTGCCTATGGTACTTGGGATAAACATAATGGACTGCGCAAAAATAATGGGCATCACTCCTGCTGCATTTACTTTAAGAGGCAAATACTGCGTCGTTCCTCCATACACTTTGCGGCCAACCACGCGCTTTGCATACTGGACAGGAATCTTGCGCACGCCCTGGGTAAGTAACACACAAAATGCGATTACCAATATAAGAGCGGCGATCTCTATAATAACAATAATGGCGTTTGAAGAGGTCGTTACTTCATTGACCAGGCTGGCCGGTAGGCGAGCAATAATTCCAATCATAATAAGGATCGAAATTCCATTTCCAATTCCTCTGTCCGTAATACGTTCGCCCAGCCACATTACAAAGGCTGTTCCGGCTGTCAGTACAATCATCGAAGTCACCACAAAAGTAATATTCCCAACCACAATTGCATTGGGAGAAGTTGCCATCAAGTTAATGGCAAATCCAATAGCCTGCACCAGCGTAATGCCGATGGTACCATAGCGTGTCAGGCGATTTATTTTTCGCCTTCCTTCTTCACCCTCACGCTGCAGCTTTTGGAAATAAGGGACAACAGCTCCCATCAACTGAATAATAATCGAGGCTGTAATATAGGGCATAATTCCCAATGCAAAAACGCCTGCCCGGGAAAAGGCCCCGCCTACAAACATATCGAAAAGTCCCAGCAAGCTGGAAGCGTTACCGGTACTTGCTACCAGCTGAGTAGCATCAACCCCGGGAAGGGTTACATAACTTCCTATGCGGTACACCATCAGAATACCAACAACGTAGAGGATACGATTCTTCAGCTCCTCTATTTTAAATATATTTCGAAAGTTTTCGACTAAACTCATTTAATAGAGGCTATTATTAATTCTCAAGAAAAGATATACTGCCGCCGGCATCTTCAACTTTCTTCTGGGCAGACTTACTGGCTTTGTGAACTTCAATTTCAATTGATTGTTCAATTTCGCCGTCTCCCAGCAATTTTACGCGATCGTTTTTACCGGCCAACCCAGCTTCTACAATATCATCGAGGCTGATCGTGGAACTTTCGAGTTTCCCTGCTTCCACAAATAAATCAATCGTTCCAATATTGACCGCAACATATTCCTTTCGAAAATGATTAGTAAATCCCCATTTGGGAACGATCCGCTGAAGGGGCATCTGGCCGCCTTCGAACCATAAACGATTTTTAAAACCACTGCGCGATCGCTGCCCGTCACGCCCCTTACCTGCGGTATGCCCACCGTAGCCGGAGCCTTCACCACGGCCAACGCGTTTGGCTTTCTTTTGATTAGGTTTTGGAGCTTTTAAATTACTTAAATCCATTGTGATATAATCTCTTAGAATTCCCTGAAAGTTTAGCCTTCAAAGACTTTAGTTAACGATACACCGCGGCGTTCAGCAACCTCAAGCGGATCGGTCAGATTCTTCAGTCCGTTATAAGTTGCCTTTACCATATTGTGCGGATTTGACGAACCAACAGATTTAGTAAGAATATTCTGCATGCCCGCAATATCCAGCAGAGCTTTCACAGGTCCACCGGCAATTACTCCGGTACCATCGGATGCAGGACGAAGTACTACCTTGCCGGCTCCTTCTTTGCCGGTAATGGTGTGATAGATACTTCCGGTTTTAGTCATCGGCACCCGGATGAGGTTTTTCTTTGCGTTATCAAACCCTTTTTGGATAGCATCCGATACTTCATTTGCTTTACCCAGGCCATGTCCCACGACACCGTCTTTATTACCTACAACAACTATGGCGTTAAAACTAAAGCGCCGTCCACCTTTTACCACTTTTGAAACACGGTTAATATGAACCAGTTTCTCTTCAAGGTTCAGGTTTTTGGGTGCTATGTTATGTCTTCTTCTTATTTTAGGCATAATAAATTTTTTAAAAGTCTAATCCACCTTCGCGTGCACCGTCAGCCAGTGCTTTGACAACACCGTGATACTTATATCCACTTCGGTCAAAAACGGCTTT
>DATGUX010000338.1:0-3966 GCA_035300985.1 Fodinibius sp. | reverse complement strand
CTGGATGTAGGTTTGTTTTAGCTTAACATCACCGCTTTCTCCCAGTCCTTCCATACCATCGGGAAGTACAATGTCGTTGACGTCCATTTTTGCACCCGTCCAGGAAACATTAGCTTCCGGCTGGATGGCAAAATAGGGGCTCACGTCATATTTCAGGAATAATCCAACGTTTCCGCGGGTCATATAGTCGGCATTGCTCAGTGCGTCGCCATTAAAGTTTGAAAAATTTAGTCCACCCTTTACCCCCAGGTTTACAGGACTCGTTTCCATTTGTTGTGCCTGCATGGGCAGGACCAGTCCAATTAATAATGTTGGAATTAATAATAGTTTACTTAGCGTTTTCATAACTGTAATGTTTAGGTTTAAAATATCGGCCAAGTCACTGATGACCTGTGGCCTTTTATTCTGTTCACTACAAACTAAACATTCTTAAAATAGGATCCAATAGCTAAGCTGAAAATTGTTCTGTCCCCCTGCCTTAAGCAGTTGCCGAAAATGAATTTTAAAAGCCAAAAGGTGCTTTAGAATCCATAGGTGGAACTTTTTTCGCTCTCATAGTGATTGTTTTTATCTTATATATAGAAAGATTCTATCAAAATAATCGGCACACAAATGCTTTTATCCTATTCGGCCAGCTCCCTTCTGTTTATAAATCGGCAGCCGGTTAATCGGGATATCTTACAGAACTACATTGCCTGAGATTCCTGCCTAAAAGCGACCGGGTTAAAGCCTTTCATATCTTTCCAACCGACGATCGGCCCCCGCCAATAGAACAGCCCTAAAATTCCCTTATCTTGATGGTTTCTAATTTATACCTTTACTGATCAGAGCAATAATCTTTTATTCGATAGTATTTTCCTCTTATGTCCACCGACTTTTATTTTATCAGCGACCTGCATATTGGCGGAGACGGTGCCCTTCGCAACTGCGATTTTATGGATGAGCTGCTCTCCTTTTTACGGGAACTGGAGCGGCGCGGCGGGGATACCGAGCTCATCATCAACGGCGACGCCTTCGGGCTGTGGGAATTTACCTCCGTTGAGGGGATGGCTAAGCTGGAGACATTAATTCGTCAGCAGTCGGAGCTTTTCGAGCAGTTTAAGGCTACCGGCTCACAAATTAAAATTACGCTGATGGCCGGCAACCATGATTATGAGCTGGCCTGCTTTCCTGAATTCATTGATCGGCTGCGGGAATTTAATATTCACCTTGTCCCCGAAATTGCGATCACCCGGGAGGTAGCCGGGCAAAAAATATGGATTGAGCACGGGATGCAGTATGATGAGAATAACCGGATGCCCGATTTTGGTAATCCTCATGCCCAGCCCTTTGGCTATCACATTACCTCACGCATTGTGGGAACCGCGGGTAAAGTGTCTGATTTTGGCAAGGATAACTGGCTGAAAGATATTCAGTCGGTAGCATCGCTCAAGGATATACCTTCCTGGATGACTTCCAACTACTTCTATAAAGAGATGGGTATTTTGCTCCGGTATATCCTGTTGCCCTTTTTGTTGCTTTTTAGTCTCAGCGTGCTGGTCTTTGCGGCCGGACTCTTAGAAAGCGCCGGGTTTGTCGATTTTAATATCATTACCGGCAACCGTTTCTTTTTATCACTTGGTACCTTCGGTGAGCTGCTGGCCTTTATCTTTGCCGTCAATGGAGCGGTGGTATCATTCCTGTTGCTGCTGGCCGTGCCGCTATATTTTATTATTCGCGATCTTCGCGGAGCAATGAGTCGATATAACCTGATGGACTCGGATGAATCGGGCACCCTCTTGGGCGAAGATAAAGCTCCTTATTTGCAGGCGGCCCGCCGGGTATTTGAAGAGCATCCGGAGGTCAGCGTCTTTATTTTCGGTCATACCCACCGTGCCTTTCTGGATAAACAACCCAACGGAAGGGTAGTGCTGAATACCGGCACCTGGCTAAAGCTTTTCGATAAGATCCCCGTCCTGCTGGGCTATCTGCCCGCCGTATATTATCCGCGCTTTCAGATGAGCAGCTACAAAATTACCGAAGAGAATGGCCGGCCGGTGATCTACTACCGTGAAATTCCAAAGGAAGCATCCAGAGAGCTCAATTGGCTTCAGCGGCTTATGACCTTTGCCCGCTCGAGGCCGCAGCCGGAGGCTATTTCGGAACGGACCGTAGTTGAAGTGCCAGAGCAGTAAAGGGGCAGCGATCCATAAAGCAGGGATAAAGCGCAGCCTGTTGGGTTTAACCTTTTACGCGAGGGTAATAACCAGCCGTTTTCCGGCCTCGGTTTCCCGGTTCCAGACCTGTTCAATATTATCCAGCGGTTCGGGCACCGTAGTAATGGTTAGCTTTTCTTTTGCGGCCAGCTGGAACATCTCCGGCAAAAATTCTGTGGTAAGCCGTGTAAATTCCTCTTCGGTGTAGCTTCCCAGCCCGGATCCCAGCAGTTCAATAGCCGAGCCCCGAAGTATCCCTGCACCGAGGGCGATGTTACTACCCGCCATATTTCCCACATTAATAAACCGAACGGAATGGGTAGGTCCGTTTTGAAGGGCTTCAATGAGCAAATCTGCGGGATGTCCCCAGAGATAGTCGATTACAATATCGATGGGTGATTCGCTTACTACCTGTTTTAGCTGCTTGCTGATATCTTCGTCGGATTGTGTCAGGGAGATGGTTTCCTGAGCACCCAGCTTATTTAACTGCTGCAGTCGTTCTTCACTTCGGCCCGTAGCGATGATGCGTGTCGCCCCGTAGTGGCGGGCTGCCTGAACCGCCAGCTGACCGGTAAAGCCTGTGGCACCGTTAATTAAAACGGTGTCACCTTGCTGAATGTCACCGCGCAGACGCAGGGGCAGTACGGAGCCCTGTACGGCATTGGGCAGGGCCGCAGCGGTAGCAAAGTCAAGATTATCGGGCAGTACCACATAATTATTTGTGGGGATAACGGCCTTCTCGGCAAACATGCCGGTGATACCCTGTCCGTAAACGCGTCGGCCATCTTCCAATATGCCAACGCCGTCCGTTCCTACAATCGCCGGAAGATCAGAATAGCAGGCATAGAATGATTCCATGGTCATCAGCTTATCCAGGGTTTTAAGGGGCGCGGCTTTTACCCTGATCATTTGCTGCCGGTCATTTTCAGGATGCGGATCATCAATATTTTGTAAAAGGGGTGTTGTTCCTAACTGTGTTAAAACGGCTGCCTTCATATCTCTGTATAATGTTAAACTCGGAATGTTAAATTATCTGGTTAAACAAATCTCAGTTACTCACAATTCTGCTAACTCGCAATCTGTCCACTCAACAGGTCCTAATCAAGCGTTACAAAGACAGAGGTGCGCGGCTCATTATTTACCGCTCTGCTCTTATGTCCGCGGCCGGTTGTATCCTCAGCGAGTAAAATATCTCCGGTTGAAAAGCGCCGCACCGTACCGTCGCCGACTTCCACATCCACAGCGCCGTTCAGCATCAGGATATATTGGCGCCGGGGTGCATTATGCCAATCATAATTGTAATTAGGGCCGGTTTGCCGAAAGATGATGCCGGTAGCATCAGCTCTTTCCGAAAGATGCCCGATATCACCCGCATCATCAACATCTATCTCGATATCTTCGAAATGGGATTCATTGTCGGTGCCGGTATAAAGTCTTGTAATCGTCATATCAATTAAAAATAAGATGGTTAACGGTGTCTATTTCCTCTTGGATGATGGTATGGGCCATATTTTTATACAGCTTTTTGGTAACATCGGCATCCATATGTTCAAACACATCTGCAGAGTTGTGGATACGCTCCATGGGGATATGAGGATCGGGATCGCCGGTTCCGATAAAAACGGGGGTTCCTTCAAAGCGGCCTTTATAATGTTCAGTATAAATCTTATCACCGATGAGTCCGCCGGTAAAAGCAGCGACGCCGCCATATTTTTGGGCATTTCTTGCGACATATTCCAAGGTCAGGCACGCTCCCTGTGAAAATCCGGCA
>DATGUX010000337.1:0-7541 GCA_035300985.1 Fodinibius sp. | reverse complement strand
TCTGGCTACCTTCCTGATGTCTGATCTGGCTCCCTATATCACCGGCGAATGCGTGGTCATAGACGGCGGAGAGCGCCTGGCAGCGGGACAGTTTAACTTCCTGGACAAAATGGCCCCGCGCGAAGAACTTAAAAGCTTTTTTAAAATGATGCGTAAGAAGAAATAAAAGAATTCAGAAGGTCTCAGGATTCAGGTTAATCACGAATAAAGGCACTATTCTAAAGTTAATGCTTGACATAAGAACTAAAAAAGCACATCCTTTAACTGACAACTCTAAATCCTGCTCAGACGCTTATCAATCCTTTCCAGCGTTTTAGTTAGCTTCATCAGGTGATAGCCGTTATAAATAGCCGGCCGTTTCATCCGGATAGACTTGATAAATTCCATGGCAGCCAGTTCCGCCGATTGTGAAGCATCAAAAGTCTGGCGTTCAAAAAAGAGATGCTTGCTTTTGCTTTCTTCTCCTATACGTATGGTTTGACTTAAAACATCACAGTTGGCCAGGTAGTTTTGATCAGCTACTACGCGATGATGGCTGTTCTCGGCCGCTGTTGTATTAATATAGATATTGGTTGTGGCCCCGCTGTCAAACCGAAGGAGGAGGTGCAGAGCATAAGGCTTTCCGGATTTTAAGGAGGCTGTATTAAGGTCGATATGGTGAACTGAGCCGCTGATCCACCGCAGGCAAAAAGCCAGTTCATTTATCCACAGATAGTCGAATTCAAAATCGGCATCCATGCGTTGGGCGTGCGTAATACTACGGGAAATCTGGATGAAGGAGGGCTTTATGATTTTTGTGCTTAACCATTTAGAAGATGGAGCCAGTGTTGGCCAGTGAGAGAACTGCAGCCGTATATTAGCCTCTTGTGATGCATGATAGGTCTGCTCTACGAGCGTTGCATCAGAGGCTTTCGGCAACGGGGCAATCAAAAAGGTATGAAGTCCCGATTTTACTGCTTCGAGGAGCCGGGAAAACCGCTGTTCGCTGTCATCGATGAGTAAACAGGCGTCCGCCGAGCTAATATTCTTAAGGTCACGGGTAATGGTAACCTCTTTGATCAATTGATGATCACGAAGGTGTTTCTCCCACGCAACAGCCCTGTCAGCCGGACCCACAATGCCAATATTCATAACTGAATGCTTAATATTGTTAGATACAGAGCATAGTTATGAAATAGGAATCTCTTTTCAAAATAGATTTTATGAATTAGTCGGGCATAATCAGTGCAAGGATAAAGTACAGAAGAATGGGTGTTCCCCATCCCAGAAAGGTAAGTACAACAAAGATGATACGGACGATAGTGGGATCCCAGCCCAAATATTCCGCTATACCACCGCATACACCGGAAATCATGCGGTCGCTGTGTGATTTTTTCATTCGAGCTGCCATAAAAATCGTCTTTGAAAGTTAAGCTTGATAATTGCTTATTAGGCCTTACGTAAAACTCAGTCTATTGTTTCAGGCAATTTTATATTTAAATAAAAGGATAGTCCAAAATAGTAGACGGGGAACAGAAAAGAGCTGTAAATAAGCAGGGGAGGGGATTGGTCAAAAAAGTAGATTAGCGCTAAAAAGTGAAGCACAAACAGAGCGCCCAGAACAAGCGTAAGTCCGCGCAGGTGGAGCGTGCGGGTAGGATAAACAAATCTAACGGGCATAAAGACGGTTACCGCAAACAGTAATAAAATGGCCGATGCAAAAATGGTCGGTAGGTTCAATAAATAAAGATAGACGGCCACGATATTCCAGTAAGAAGGGAAACCGGTGAAAAAGTGATCATCCGTTTTGGCCGCCGTATTCGAGAATCCAAAGATACTGGCCGTAGCGCAGGCGAGCAATACCCAGATCGGAAGCTGCATGGTAGCGTAAAGCCAAAAGAGCGGTGCAACCGTCCAGGTGATAAAATCGACAATATTATCCATCAGTCCGCCGTCTATTTGTGCGGCGTGGACTTTGGTTTGTGCTTTGCGGGCCAGTGCACCGTCAAGGGAATCTATTACGGCAGCAGCGGCAAGTATCCAGAGCGTTTCCTGGTAAGAACCGTTATAGATTAGAATAATCGACCATAATCCCAGTGCCGCTCCCAAAGCGGTAAACAGGTGAACGGCATAGGCGGCTATTTTTTTCACAAAGGATATAAATTGTTAAGATATTTTCTTTCATTATGCTACCCCCTAATAAAATAAAAAAAGCGGAACCTATGAAGTTCCGCTTTGGAAAATATGAAACCATGAGTGTCAAACTGACCGAGTGATGGTATTATTGCAGTATGAAATTAAAAGGTACTCTAAAATGCACATTAACCGGCTTACCGTAATGCAAGGCAGGAAGAAATTCTGCGCTTTGCTTAACAAGACGAATCACAGCCGCATCGCATCCCCAGCCTATGCCGCGTATAATGGAAGGATCTTCTATCTGCCCCCTCTTGTTGACTATAAATCGTACAATAACTTACCCTTCAGCACCGGCATCGCGGCAATTTTCGGGGTACTTCAATTTGCGCTGCAGGTTGGCTAATCCCCCAATTAAAGTAGGCTTTCGTGTACCCAAGGCCTGTTTGAACGGATTCAATTTCATAATATTAGTTGAGGAGTTCGGATCCATTAGGTCATTATATGCTGCAGTAGAGTCAGTAAGTGTAATTTCTACGGCGCCATATTTTCCAGCTTTACCATATCTGGAAGCTGACTTTTCTGCATCAATTATTTGGACATCCTTAAGATATTTGTGTTTTACTTGAAGGAGAGTATCTAATGATTCATTGAAAGGCAGGATATGGCCGTTGACTATGTAAAGAGGGCGATTGTCATTCTTTTCCCTTTCGATATTAATTTTCTCGGCGTTTAAACGAACTCCCCCTTTAGAACCGGAACACGCCATCAAGGCGAGGAAAGTCAACCAAAGACAGGAGGATACTAAACCCTTGACATTTTTACACATAGTAAATATTTATATATACCTTTATATCAGATATAAAGATATATACATAAAAAAGAGAAATTTAAAAAGTCCGCTTTTAAACTAAATAATAATTATAAATATTTAGTTAGATGTAGGCATTTTGCAAATAGAAGCTCCTCAGAATTCAAATAATTAATGGCTAAACTTATCAGAGAGTGTGGGAGTTGAAATGGGTGACTTATTACATCGGCACCCATATGCTGTAACAGCTAATTGATTCAATAAAATACCGGATCCATCTCTATTCAGCACTTCACTATTCATCTCAGAGTCACTTATTGGATGAAGCTGCCACTGAATCAGCCGACAGTTTGAAGCTGATAGGAATTGAATATTGTACTCGTACCGGCTTGCCGCTTTGCTTTCCGGGCTTAAACTTTGCCTGGCTTACCACTCGTAAGGCTTCTTGGTCCAATGCTTCACTTACACCACGCATAATCCGGGGATTATCGACATTACCCTGCTTATTAACAATAAATGACACGACAACCCGTCCTTCAATCCCTGCCTGGGCAGCCTCTTCCGGGTAGTTAATTTTGTTCATCAGCGTTTGGAGTCCGCCTTTCAGTTCCGGCATCTCCTCAACAGCCATATAGAAATCTTTTTTAGGCGTGGGCGGTGGTACAATGGATGATGCATCCGGCTTTTCTTTTAGATCAGAATAGACCGTTTCCTTGTCAACCCCGTCAATAAATTCGATCTGAATAGCTCCATCTTTGCCCGCTTGTCCGTATTTTTCGATCGCTTTTTGGCCCTTCCACACGCTGATAGATTTGATATACTCAGGTTTAATTCGGGCCAGCTTTTGGTTGTTGGAGGGGGTGCTTTTCATTTGTTCCCCATCGATAATATATAATGGAGCATTGTTATCCGGATGTTTGGTTATCTGCGATTGTGCCTGCTGAAACTCGCTGTTGGTGATCCCGTCTTCGTCGGTGATGTCGCTGCAGGAGATGGTAAGCACAATGAGGGAAGCAGCAAAAAAGGTCAGCAGGAAGCTTGATCGCAAGGTTTTGGTTGAGATATTTTGATCAGACATAATTTGGATACGTTTTTTGAGGGATGAAGGATTTACGGCCATGCTCATAGCGAGGCGGCTGTTTTGATGTTCGCGTTCGGCAAGTTCAAAAAGCAGGCTTGCATATCTTTTTTTGGAAAAACGGGCATCTGCCAGCACCTGACTGTCACAGGTGATTTCGCGGTATTCCTGACTGCTGCGATACAGATAGTGAACGAGCGGATGAAACCAGAATAATGATTTAACGACCATTAGAAGCCCATTCAGCAAGTAATCCTTATGCTTGATATGCATCAGCTCATGCCGGATAGCCATCGCCATTTTCTCCGGACTGTTCTTGAGTGAGCCCGGTATAACAATTTTTGTATTGATCCATCCGTAAGTAAAAGGAACGCTGGTTCGCCCCGAAAAAGCAATGAGCGGATTAATGTTCTGTAATCCCTTGTCATCCATTGGAATATGCGGCCCATCCATGCTGGACAAAGACTTAAAGGGTAAAGCCTGGCCTATGCTTTTAAGTTGCAAGGCACTAATCCCCAGTTTGAGCAGGCAATAAAGCGCGCCAATAACTAAAAACGTACTGCATAGCCCAACCCAAAGCATAGGGTTTGACAGGCTGTCCCAGACCGTTGGAGTCGTTTGGGCAGCAGAAACAGTAATTGGATTCTGAATGATGAAAAACTTGGCTACTGTTGCTTCAGATGAAGTTAGGAAGCCGTTCAATAGCTCCACACCGTATGATCCTAAAATACCCAGCGGTAGAGCAAGCAAGAGTGCCACCCGGCTGTGATAGTGATAGACGGGAGGTAATCTTTTGGTTTTCTGCAAGATCAGAATGACAGGAATAGCTGCGATTGTCCATATTACAGCCGGAAACCAAAAGGGTTCAAGCAGGGCAGCGCCCATCGATTGTAAAAAGTCGGTTAATGCATGCATATTTAATCCTCCATATCGTCAATCATATCTTTGATTTCGTCGAGATCCTCTTCGGTGAGCCCCTTACTTCTTACCAGTGTTTGGACCAGTTCTTTGGGAGACCCTTTGAAAACTTTGTTGACCAAATTTCCAACAAGTTTTGATCGAACAGAATCGGGCTGTTGAGAGGGACTATAAACATAGGCAACACCCTCTTTCCGATACTTTAAATAACCCTTTTCTGTCAGATTCTTCATGACCGTCATAATGGTTGTATAGGCTACTTCCCGGTTCTCCAGGATGCGTTTGCGAACCTGCTTTACGGTGGCTTCTTCAAGTTCCCAAACGTGGTGAAGCACTTCCATTTCTGTTTCTCCCAGGGGAGTGAGTGATTTCTTCATATCAAAGCGTTAGTTTTAATTAGTTAGTACTAACTAAATAGTAATTAGGATAAATTCAAAGTAATTGCTTTATAAAATATATGAGAGGGACGCTAAGCGGTTAAAGCTACTTCTTTTTATTGGTATTTAATGAGACAGGAGAAGTTTATGGGAGCAAAAACATTTTAAAAAAGATCGATTCCAGAATTAAAAGAGTAGATCCCGTCGATCACAAACAAGCTATTTTTGTCCTTCATGATCAGTTAAATTTGCAGGTCAGGCCAGGCTGGGTGCGCATTCAAAAACCGCTGCTTATTTTATGTAAGCCCGGGCCAAGGGCAAGTCACTCCCATATCACAAAAAGAAATTAACCTATGTGCTTAGCAGTATGCGGGACTTTGCAATCCAATGTCAGGACCAGGGTTATCCGGTACTTTATCACGCTACACACGATCACTATAACGGTGGTTTAGAAAGATTGCTCAAGGATTATGATGATTTGAACATCACCTATATGAACCTTCGGAATGGGAGATCAGGGAAATGCTTCGTAAGCTCAGTGAAGAACACAGTAACCGGCTCACGGAACTGGAAAATATTTTTCCTGGCCGATCCCGAACAATGGGTCCATAATATCAAAAAGGGCTATCGCATGGAGTATTTTTTTGTGATATGCGCCGGCAAACCGGCTATCTGATGGATGGAGAGAATCCCAGGGGTGGGGAGTGGAACTATGACGATGAAAACCGCGAGGCGCTGCCGGAGGATATTGATGTGCCTGCCCTTACCTATTTTGAACCGGATGATATCACCCTTGAAGTAATGGAAATGGTGGAAGAGCTATTTTCTGAGCACTTTGGTGAGTTAAAAAAAATTCGATACGCTGTTAACCGTAAACAGGCGCTGAATTTATTGAAGAGCGTCTTGATCTGTTTGGGCCTTATGAAGATGCGCTGGCCACCGGAATGGATATCATCTTTCATACAAATCTCTCGCTGTACATTAACAATGGCCTGCTGATGCCGCGTGAAGCATGTGAACGTGCCATTGAGGCCTATTAAAAAGGTGAAACAAGACTTAATTCAGTTGAGGGCTTGGTGCGGCCGGTTATTGCGCAGAGCTATTCTCACCATATTCAGCGACTGATGATATTGAGTGATTTTAGCAATCTCACAAAGTCCGATCTGTGTGAGATGAAGCAATATGAGCCTGAATTATCTCCGTAAATGATATATAGAATGGGTTTTTAAAATTTAGTGTTTTGAGGTATAAATCTGAAGATTTCACCCGTTGATTATAGGCATAATCTTATGTAGCTGTTGTTCTGTAAAGTTATCAATAAATACCGAGCAGTCGCCAAGCTCTTTCTTGGTGTGCGTGGTTGTTAAACCAATAACGGTGCAGCCTGCGGCACGTCCGGCTTTTACCCCTGAAACGGAATCCTCAAATACAATACAATTTTCTGTTTTTTTGTTTAAAGCATGAGCAGCTTTAAGATAAATTTCCGGATCAGGTTTACCGGTATCGACATGAGAATCATCCAATATAGCTCTAAAATAGTGTTTTATAGAAAGAGTGTTTAAAATGTAATCGGCATTTTCGGTAGGGGCCGAAGTGGCAACAGCCATTGTGATTCCTTGCTTGTGCAGGCTGTCCATAAAGTCAATGATTCCATCTACAATATGATCTTGAGGACTAAATATATCGCGAAACAACTGCTCTTTCTCGTTGGCAAGTTCTGTAAGCCGATGGGTTTCTATGGTACCGAAAAGTTCAGGAATCCATTCCGCATTCATTCGTCCATATAACCTGTTTTCTAAGAACGTTTGGGTTACTTCCTGATTATGATTCTTGCAAAATTGTTGGATCGCTTTTTTATGGGCAGGATTGCTGTTTACAATTACGCCATCCATATCAAATATTACCGCAGATGTATCATTCATAAGATAAAGTAGATCATAAAGTGATATTCTTAACAAGGGAAGCACACGATACTTAAATATACTCTGTTTCTCAATGGCTAATGATGGTAGCTTTACTAATATTCAATTCAGCTAATAGGGGAATGGAGTTTTTTCATATAATGTTGAAGTTCACTAATTATTAAAAGATAAGCTAAATGGGGACAATGAACAGTAAACGTGTTTTCAGGCGAAACAATAAAGAGCCAAATTCCAGCGGTCATTATGTTTTGTACTGGATGCAAACCAATCACCGGCTACAGTATAATTATGCACTGGAGTATGCCGTGGGCTGGGCCAATAAG
>DATGUX010000336.1:0-3637 GCA_035300985.1 Fodinibius sp. | reverse complement strand
ACCTCTACCTTGCCTTCAGCTTCTTCTTTTATGTTTATGACTTCCGTATTGAAGCGGAAGCTTACCTCCTTCTTTCGAAGGAAAGATTTGAGCTGATTCATCAAATGTCCGGGATGTAAATGAGCATCTTCAGGGTAATATATTGCCCCACGGATATCCATTTGGATATTGGGATCCATATTCTGTACTTCCTCAGCAGTTAACACTTCTGTTGGCACCCCCAATGCACTTGCCTTTTGCGCGCTGGCTGCTGCCGCTTTCAATCCCTTTTCTGTATTACATAATGTTAAGTGACCCTTTCTTTGGAAGCCAAAACTCATAGCTTCTTTATTTTCAAGTTCGATGAGCAATTCCTGATTTCTGAAGAGCATATCCCTTAGTACCGGTCCTGCTTCATTTACATGCTCCGGAGTAGCTGCCTTTCTAAATTTCCAAACCCAGCTAATCAGATCTGTATTCAACCGTGGTTTAATTCGAAAGGGACTTTCTTTTTTGAGCATCCACCGCAGCCCTTGGCTAATAACGCCGGGTGATGAAAGTGGAATCACATGCCGGGGAGCAATCAGGCCGGCATTACCATACGAACAGTTATCCTCGCCATCCCCTTTTTCACAAACAGTGACGTCTATTCCTTTTTGATTTAAATAGTAGGCTACAGCCAATCCCGCCACTCCAGCCCCAATAACTATGACATGATTTTTGTTTTCCATTATGTTACCAAAATCCAAAAATTATGATACACGTTTACTTGTTAAGAATTAGTTATACAAATAGATTTAACTTTTTTGAAAAACGGGCGTCATTGATTAGAATGATGTAACACTCTGCCTGCACGTTCAGAGGACAACTTACCCGCCTCAACCGCTAACTTTCCATTTACCAGTACATAAACCATTCCCTCCGAATATTGATGAGGCTGCCGAAAGGTCGCCTTATCTGTGAGCCCCTCCAAATCAAAAATAGCAATGTCGGCTTTGGCTCCTTCCCGAATTTGTCCCCGGTCGGTTAGCCCAAATACCTGCGCCGGAAGCATAGTCATACTGCGAATAACAGCCGGTAAATCGATGACCTCCTTCTCTAATACATACTCTCGGATTTTACGGGGAAACGTACCATAGTTTCGCGGGTGCGGAACACCTTTACCAAGCTTCACAAGGCCGCCGTCGGAGCTGGTCATCGTCCAGGGCTGGCGCATGAACCGGTGGACATCCTCATCCTTCATATTAAAAGAGACAATGCCCGGCCTCCCCTCTTTAATGAGCGTAATCGCCATATCCAGCGGAGACGCATCCCGGGCTTCGGCCACTTCTTGCAGGGTTTTTCCTTCTATCGTAGAATCGGGGCTATAATATCTGAATTGAATGCGGTCGGGGCCACCTCTGCGGGCAAGATTTTCTTTCATTTCTGAACGTATCCGGGGCAATAATTCCGGATCTTTTAACCGGATGACGAGCTCATCATGCCCTCCTTCTTCGGCCCATCGGGGAACCAAGGCAGAGATCAAACCCGTAGCTGAAGCCATGTAGGGATATTGATCGGCAAAGACTTCAACTCCTTCCTCACGGGCGCTTTCAATATTGGCTACGATGGTTTCCGAAAGATCCCACACCGGCGGCCCCAGCGCTTTAATATGGGTAACGATGCCCGGCAAGTTCGCTTCCCGCGCAACCTGAATCACTTCATCAACAGCAGCTTCCAGCCCAATAGTATAATTGGATTCATCCCGGATATGGCTTGCATAAACGCCCCCGTGTTCACCGGCCACTTTCGCCAGCTCAACCAGCTCTTCTGTGGTGGAATAACTACCCGGCGCATAAAACGGGCCGCTGGAAAGTCCATATGCGCCATTTTCCATCCCACTGCGAACCAATTGCTTCATCTTTTCCAGTTCATCTGATGAGGGGGCACGATCCTCCATCCCTATTACCTCTCTGCGGATTGATCCATGTGGAACAAGCTGCCCCACATTCACCCCAATGCTATCCTCAAGCAGTCGTTGCCGCTGCTTGTTTAAATCAACGGCTCCGCCCCCATCCGGATTCACAAATACGGTGGTAATGCCCTGCAGAAGCAACGGTTTGGCATCGCTGAGCTCCGGCTTGGAGAGACCGGAAGCCGCATGGGAGTGCACATCAATAAATCCCGGTGTTACATATAATCCTTCTGCGTCGATCGTATCGCGGGCGGCTGCGTCTTCTAAATCACCCACTTTGGCAATTTTATCGTCATTTACCGCGATATTGGCGCTGTACCATGAGTCGCCAGTGCCATCGAGCACACGGCCGTTGATGATTAGCTTATCATATTGCACGGACGTATCCGATTGGGGTGCACAGGCCGTCGAAACCAGGCAAATTAGTCCAAGGCTAATATTTTTTAACCATCTATTATTCTGCAAATTCCATTCTGGCATAACTTGTATTTTTGATTGTAAATTTTATTAGAAGCCAAATGCAGTTATCATTTCTTTTCGAAGTATATATTTTGGGCGCGGCCCGAGGAGAGTTTGAAACCTGCCACTTTATCCTGCCCTGTTGCCGTGAATTCAATATCCCAGCTACCCGTACTAAAAGTATGGTCTCCGGTATAACGAAGTTTACCCTCAGGGGATCTTTCCCGGTCATCCAGGTAGAGGTTGGCATCTTTGACTGAGATTGTATATTCCAAATCCAGGGCTTTGCTGTAATAGGTACCCGCATATCTGGTCAGCCACTTTTCAATAGGTGCTTTTAGGATTACATCAGCAAGCTCTCTGTTCAGCTCACCGGGATCGATACTCCCCAGATTACATAAAAGAGCCGCACCATATCCGTGTTCGGGCAGGCGCAGGTAATCGGCCTTGAATCCCATAAAGGATCCGCCATGGCCAACTGATTTCTGCCCCTTGTATTTATCTATCTTCAATGCAAAAGCATACGATAAGGTATCTCCGTTGTTGAGCACACCACGCCGGCGCATCAGCTCGTTAAATTCTTCCGCATCAGGCAGCCGGTTACGGGAGAGCTGCTGGTTCCATTTTAGCATATCCCCGATTGTGGTGTACAACCCGCCCGGGCCTGCACCTTCAAAGCTTGATATATAACCCAACCTGAAATCCTGGTTATTTCCCCAGTAACTAAGCGCCTGGTTATCTATGCCATGAGTATGGTCGTCATGAAAATGAGTATTGTTCATCCCCAGCGGCTCAAAAATATGTTCGATAGTATATTCACGAAGTGTCTGGCCGGAAACACGTTTTACCAGCTCGGCCAGCAGCGTATAGCCGCTGTTACTATACATGTAATCACTACCCGGTTCAAAATTCAGATGAGACTGACTGGTTATTATTTTCAATAATTCTTCCCCGGGCACACCATCCTTCAGTTGAACATCATACAACCGAAGCAGGGCATATAAATCGGGGAGCCCACTGGTGTGATGTACAAGTTGCCTGACCGTAATGGGCGGGTATTCCGTATTTTCCTGCATCTCCGGAATATAATCTCGTACTGGTCGATCAAGTTCAATATCTCCGCGGATACTTAATAATGCAATCGCTGCTGCGGTAAACTGTTTAGATATTGAACCGGCATAGAAAATTGTTTGCGGGGTGATAGGCGTTTGCTCCTTTAATACTGCTTCTCCATATCCTTTGCTA
>DATGUX010000335.1:0-8822 GCA_035300985.1 Fodinibius sp. | reverse complement strand
TGGACTGAGGCGTCGGTGTGGACCCATCCAGCGTATAAAAGATCTGTGGATCCTGTGAGGCCGTTGAAATAGAAACTCTCCCCTGTTTATTTCTGCTAATCACAGGGTTGCTCAGGCGCTCCGGAGCTTTATAAAAACCTACCTCGGCAATAGCCGGATTGAGACGGGCCTTTTCAACTACGAAACGCACCTGTCCGGCAGTTACGGTCGGAAAGCGCAGTAGCCGTTTGTAGCCAATGGTGGTTCCTTCTGCAATTTTACGCCACTCATTTTCAACTTTTGCCTCTAATTTAAATTGCTCCACCCGCTGGCCCTGCAGAATATTTTCCTGCAGCATCAATCGATTAAAGGTCTGTGGCTCTTCAAAACTAAAACTAAGAGCACCGGTTTTAGATGCTCCGGCAGGTGACCACTGCGTCTCGATATTCGAGTCAACCACATATTCAGGGTGTTCCCCCTCGGCTTTAATCTCTGCTTTTTCAGCGATATTTTCATCGAAAGTTTGCTCTAATACAGCACGCAGCTCCCGCAGCCGGCGGGCATCGGCTTCGTGGATACGGCCGCGTTTATCGGGCGGAATATTCAGTAACAGCAGTGAGTTTCGTCCCACAGAACTGTAATAGATATCCAGCATCTTGTCGAGCGACTTCACTTGTGCGTCTTCCTCGGCATGATAGAACCAGCCCGGACGAATGGACACATCCACCTCAGAGGGATACCAAAATAAAGAACGTGCATCCTTCAGCTGAGCCCGGCTGCCCAGATCTTCAGCCGTGGCATTTACTGCCGGTTTTACCAGTCCGCTTTCCACCTTTTCGGTATCGGCAACCGCTGCGCCGGGTATTACGCTCCACTCGGTTTCTCGCCCATATCCGGATTCGGTACCGACCCACCGTACATCGGGTCCGCGCACCGCAATGACGGCTTCCGGTTGCAGCTCGCGAATGAGCCGGTAATAGCCGTCCCAGTCGTATGTTTGATCCACATCATCGCCCTTGGCGCCATCGAACCATACTTCATCAATCTTGCCATAGTTGGTCAGCAGCTCGCGCAACTGATGCTTAAAGAAGGTATTATATTCTTCCGATTGGCCGTAGCTGGGCTCGTGGCGATCCCAGGGAGAGAGATAAACTCCAAACTTGAGCCCGGCCCGGTCGGCCGCCTCGGCTACCGCTTTTACGACATCCCCCTTTCCACCGCGCCAGGGACTGCTGGCCACATCATGCTCGGTATATTCACTGGGCCACAAGCAAAAGCCATCATGATGTTTGGCCGTCAGGATCACCAGCTTAACGCCGGCATCCTTAAGCACTTCCATCCACTGGTCCGCATCAAAATCGGTTGGATTAAACAACGCCGGATCCTCCTTTCCCGTGCCCCACTCCCGGTCGGTAAAGGTATTGATACCAAAATGCAGGAAAGCGGTAAACTCCAGCTTTTGCCACTCGTACTGCCGCTGTGATGGTGAAAGGCGGGCGGCCTTGGCGACAATAGCGTCCAAAGACTCCGACGAATCGATAAGAACATAATTTTGGCCCGACTTCTCGTTCACGCGTTGGTCTTTGGACCTATCCGTACAGCCAAATCCCGCCAGAGTTATCAAGATAATACCGATCCACTGAAGTTTTATATTGCTAATCCTTTTCATTAATGGTCTATTCTGATTTAAATTCCGGCCGCGCAACCGCTTTTCCCGTTTCCTGTGATATGGGAAGCTGAGCACCCATCTCCTGCATGCGCGCTTCCATCTTTTCCGCCAGTTCCCGGGCTACTTCCGGCTCCTGGTCTACTACATTATGCTTTTCCCCAATATCGTTTTCCAAATTATATAACTCCCACTTTTGATCTTTATAGAAATAGATCAGCTTCCACGGGCCTTCGCGAACAGCCGTAAAAGGATCATAACCGGGACCATCAGGTCCCCATTTATGCGGGTAGTGCCAAAGCAGCAACCGCTCCTTCTGTGGCTCTCCTTTAGCCGAGAGCAGCGGCAGAAAGCTTCGGCCGTCCGCTGAATACTCCAGATTCTCAAGATCGATACCGGCCAGTGCTAAAATAGTAGGATAAAAATCTTCTGATATTACAGGTGTATCCGTCCGGCTGCCGGCAGAGATGGGAAAAGCTTGTTGCAAGCGACTGTCTTCATTCCTTTTCGCCCAGGCGGCCATCATCGGCACGCGAATACCGCCTTCATAGGCCGATCCCTTGCCGCTGCGCAGCGGCTTATTGTGCGTATTGGCGCCCGTTTCCATAGGCGTACTTCCCCGACCATGGACACTTAATCCGCCATTGTCAGACATAAACAGGATCATCGTATTTTCAGCTATTCCCTCCTCTTCCAGATTTTGCCAGAGCTTGCCCAGACTGGCATCCATACCTTCAATAAGTGAGGCATATTTGGCCTCAGCGGTATCAACGCCCTGAGCCAAATAATCCTTAAAATAGCGTTTATCGGCCATAATAGGGGCATGTACCGCGTAGTGTGCCATATTGATAAAGAAGGGCACGCTGTCAGCAACCGCCTGGTCGATTGCTTTATTTGCTTCAATAGTGAGCGCTTCCGTCAGAAAGGTATCCGAATCATAATACTGCTGCAGCCCCGGAACGCCCCAGGGAGAATCGGATTCAATATTTCCGTACTCATCCTTTGCTAAATAACTGCCGGGTCCTCCGGCCGCGTGGCCGGCAATATTGACATCAAAGCCTATATTTAATGGATTAGCTCCCGGCGTATTCAAGGCGCCGAAGTGCGCTTTCCCTACATGGATCGTGCGGTAACCCTGCCGCTGGAGCCTGCTGGTCAACAGGCTGCTATCAGGCTGCACTCCTTGTACCATCCAGTCGGGCGAGCGTAACGGATAACTTTTCCGCGCCGTTTCCTGTTCTTTTACATCATTTTTAAGCGTCCAGTTGGTGATATTGGTACGCCCCGGATTTCGTCCCGTAATGATACTGCTCCGAGTGGGCGTGCAAACGGGACTGGCAGCATAGGCATTGGTGAAGAGCCGGCCCTGCTCGGCCAGCCGTTCCATATTCGGCGTCTGATAGCGCTCATTGAAGGGAGTTTTTTCCGTATGAAAGGGAACGGAGGTATCCTGCCATCCCAAATCATCCACAAAAAACAACATAATATTGGGTTTGGGAGATTCTTTCTTCTTGCCAACGCAGCCCATCATCCCTAATAAAAGTAAAAAAATGAATCCGTAGGTTATCTTCATTGCTGTCTGTAATTGGTTTTATTTTTACCCGCCTGTGGCCTTGGTTCTTAGATATTATAAACTATCGCTCCATTTCTCACAGGCCAGTACACCCGCAGCCGGCTCTGCATATTAATCTAAAATAGAGGCCTAATCTGCCTATTTTTTTTCCAAAAGCCAAATAAGAAAGGAGGCCCCTGCTATTAGCTTCTAAAGTATATTGCCACAGATAGAAACAGACTATCTAATGGTTATCTGTGAAGATCAGTGGCTCTCTACATATCGAGTGCCCAAAAAAGTGCTACACATATTTACTGGTTTCCATACTAATAGCGGCAAGCCTTTTTACAATTATCAATACCTGGCCTTTGCATTATCTAATACCAAGAATAAATAAAGGATTGACCAACCTACGCAAAAATTTCGGCGGGCGCATCTGAAAAATCGTTAGTGTGAATATAGCCGGTCCCTTCGGCTCCGGTCAGGCTCCTCCGTTTGTTCTGTAAACAGAATAAATACCTTAATGAGGCCTTTGAAATACTTCCATATAAGCCCCTCTTGAGTAATCAGGAGGGGTTTGGGGAGGTCGAAGCATAGGTATTTCAAAGCGCCCTTAATGGAATAATCAATTAAATGCTGTCTGAAGAGGGAATCAGCCGTGCCTCAAGATTAGGATCGTCCATATCTTCGTCTAATGGAAACATAGGGCGTCTGATCCTTTCATAATTTAATCGTTCCAGGTTCTGATCCACGCCGCCCGGAGTCAGGGCCATAATCCAATCCGCCTGCATCTAGTAAAGTTCCGACACCAGGTAGCCAATCTTAACGACCACGATATCGGTCTTGCGGGGATTCAGTCCCAGATTGGTAAAATCCTCTTCCCGGTGATAAGGCTTGCGCTTTTGGGTGACAATGACGTGGATACTCCCAACCTGAACCACCGCTTCGATCACCGCATCCCGATCGCCGTATTCGATGGCGGTAACCGTCCCCTCCAGCTTTATGGGAGGAGCATATCGATCATCCACTTCCGCACCGGCCAGGCCGCTGACATTTCCACCCACTCCCGCGTCAACGGCTTTCTTCACGAAGTCTGAATCGGGAATGGATGCATAGATAAGCGAGGGCCCGTCTTCGGAGCTGAAGGCAGGGCGCTGCAGGATCTCCCGCAGCGTCCAGGTTACGTCGCCCGCGCCACCGGCTGTGGGATTATCACCCATATCGCTAATGAAAAAGGGCACCTTATTGCTGGCAATGGCTTTATCGAGCGCTTTCTCCAAAGTGGTTGTGGGTGCTATAAATTCAAATTCGTTGCGTGCCTCCCAGAAGCTTTTCGCCAACTCTTCGGCAGTGTCGGCCACCTTTTGTTTGTCATCACCGGTCACCATCACTGCCGCATGATTGCGCGGCTCATCGGCCCAGGCATAGCCTACCCAGATAGAGGCATTGGTAATGCCTTCCTGGTTGGCAGCGGGTTCCACCTGGGCATATAAGCTTTTAGCCGGATCGACCCGGGTGCTGGTCTTTTCACCGGGCAACAGGATGGGAACCGGAATCCACGCCTTATATTGGGGCTTGCCTTTACCGCTTTCAATGCGGTCCAGCAACGTCTCCACTGCCCGTTGGCGGGTCTCCATAGCGTCTTCATGCGGGGCCAGTCGGTAAGCGGTAATCAAATCGGTATTACGGGCCAGCCGCCGAGATACATTTCCATGCAGATCCATCGAGGTTGAGATGATGGGCTCCTTACCGATCACCTCGCGTATTCGCTTAATAAAATCGCCTTCGGGATCATCCAGACCCTGCACACTCATAGCTCCATGAATATCAAAATAGAGTCCGTCATACGGACCGTTTTCCCGCAGCATCTCCAGCGTTTGGGTCACCAGCGATTCATAGGCCTCGCGATTAACAATTCCGCCGGGAAGGGCGTGTCCGGTCAGGGTCGGAATCCACTCCGCTCGTTTTCGGTTCTCGGATCCGGCAGCAAGGAAGGGATAGGAAGTTAATACCTCCTTACCCGTTTGGGCATGGAAGGCCTCTTCACGGCTGACAGCGGGCGAGAAAGTACTCGATTCAATTGCCAGCCCGGCAATAGCGATACGGGGCAGATCTTCACTTTGTGAACTGGTTTCCGGTTTGTTTTTGGAGGATGGACTGCATCCGGCCAGCAGTAGCAATGATACAAGCAGGTAGTATTTAAGACTCATACGATTTATTTTGAGTGATACAGGTAACAGTTAGTTATTGTTTCGTTACTCATTATTAGTTATTCGTTGTCTTTCTGCTTTAGATTTTCATATAAGGTATCAAGTAACACCTGGCTTGGATCGTAGCTGTGGTGCCAGTACATCACGCCGCCAAGGTTATTTTCCTTTATGTAGTCTGCTTTATATCGCAGTGATTCAGAATCATCATAGGAGACCATGATTCTCTTATCGGCATTCCATAGGTAGGGAGCCTTGGCAGCCTCATCCCAATATCGCTTAAAACCATTTTTGTTGATATAATGGTCAGTTAATTCTTCATATTGAATAAAGCGATAAAACTTTTCGAAGGGCTGATAAAGTCCATGTCTTTGGTTTGCCACTCCCTCCCAGCTGCGCCCGTAAAAGGCTACGCCAACCACAATCTTATGAGCCGGAATACCTGCATCGAGATGGCGTTGTACAGCAGCAGCGGTGGTGCGGGCAGGATCGTCAGGAGATGACTGATAAAGACCGGTATGATGGCCGGTGGTTTCTGATCCTACGGTAAACATATCATAAGCCATCACATTAATAAAATCGAGGTACTGATGTAATCTGCCCATTTGGGTATGCTCAAAGAAAGCCTGATTATCGTTACTGGCGATAGTCAGCAGATAGCGATCATCACCGGTGAGCTCACGCTTGTGACTGAGGCTGTCGAGCTGCCGGCGAAGTGATCTAAGCATCAGCGTAAAGTTTTGTTTATCCTCGGCACGGTATGTAATGCCGGGGCCCGGCTGGCCCGGGAATTCCCAGTCCAGATCAATACCGTCAAGTCCGTAATTCTTGATCATTGCCACAGCGCTTTGCGAGAATTTAGCTCTGGACTTTTTGTTGAGTGCCGCATCCGAGAAGCCATCGGCGCCCCAGCCTCCGACCGATACCAGCAGCTTAAGGTCCGGGTTTTTTGCTTTGAGTTTTTGCAGGCGGGCCAGCTGCTGTCCCGCTTCCACCGGGTTGCGAAAAAAGATTTCTCCCTCCTCATTGACATTGGCAAAGGCATAATTGATGTGGGTAATTTTGGTTGCTTCTATTTGCCATATATTAGCGCTTCCACCGGCATAGGCTACAATACGGTACGAAGAATCATCATTAGATTGGGTATCCTGGGCATTGCCTTCAGCTTGAAATATGAGCAGTAGCAGCAACGATAAGCCAATGGACAAAAGGAAAGTAATATTATTCATCAGAATATCGGTTCGGATTTAAGGGTTGGGGGAATAGATCACAGCTTCTTTCGACAATATTAATTTTTGGGGAATTTATCAAAAGCACCTGTTTTTGGAAATAAAAAAGGCTGCCCACGATTGGGACAGCCTTCAGGATTGAATCCGTTATTCTATTATTGTGATCCCTGAGCCCACCACAATGGGGTAAGAACGGCATCACTGCCACCTAAATATTCCAAGGCCTGACTGTAGCCCTTCTCATTTGAATTCTGTAATGAAGAAGGATATTTCAACCGCTGCGGGAAGAACTCCTGGCTTGAAGTCATATAGTTAGATTCTGTTAAAGCCTGCAGTGTGGGAATGGGCTTTACAATAGCCGGATTTTCAAAGAAGGGCAATCCCAACCTTCTGTGGTCGCTCCAGGCTTCCATCGGCAGCCAGGGGAGTTCGGCAATAAATTTCTGAGTAATAATTTTCGTCAGTTGATCATTTCGCACCGTTCCATTCTCATAGAGATCATTGACGGGATATGCAACCTCAACCGTACTTATATTACCCGTTTTGCCGTCTTTATACTCCATCGTCCGGCTTTCCGGCGGCTCAACCGTATGCCCCCATTTTACTGAGGTCCCCACACGGTTATAATCAGTGGAACTCAGGTAGCTGCTTAAATATTGCGACACGCCCCAATATTCAAAGTTGGCTTTAATGCCGGCTTCATAGGCCTGCTTTCCCGGAATGGGAGTACTCCAGCCGCGAACTGCTGCCTCAGCAATTAAAAAGTAGGTTTCAGAAGGCTGAAAAAACACCCGTTTATTTTCACTATTCCTGAACTGCATATTTAACCGTGGCATGGTACCGCCATAATTAACTAAGTCGTTCTTACTGTTTTTCGAGCCCCAATCTCCGTCTACCCGGGCATTCCAGGTGTTTGTGGCATCAATGGTATGAACTGCATTTCCATTTTCGTCTTTTAGAGCGTGAACGGTTTCGGTATCATAGTCCCCATTTTGATCGGGATAGTTAGGGGCATCCAAATTACCGGGAATACTAAATGCCTGATAAGCTCTGGGATCGATGGTATGCGGCATCCCGTCAAACCAGTAGCCGGCCATGGGGTCATTGGTCTTTGTGGGAAAGAAGGAAGTGTATTCTACTCCATGCCAGTTGGCAGGCTTAATATCGGATGGCTCAAAATCAACGCCCAGCTGATTCAACTGTGTCGATGATTCTACGCTTCCCAGTCCAACATATAAGTTATTAAGCGTAGCCGATAGCGGCTGCGTATCCCAGGGGCGCGACATAACGCCGGTTAAAGCATCCCAGCCGGGTTTTTCCGGTACATCAAAAGTTTCATCCGGATGTATAATCAGCTTCGATAAATCTTGTGCCGCAGCTTCAAATTCAGTTTGAGCCTTATCCGGATCCACTTCAGACAGGCGCATAGCATAGCGCAGACGCAGCGAGTTAGCAAACTTCTGCCATTTCGCATAGTCGTAGCCGTAAGCCGGATCCTGGCTGGTCAAACTATTTGGATTCATTACCGATAAGTCCAATGTAGCGGAAGCGTCTTCTAACTCAGACAGCATAAAGTAATACACATCTTTTACGCTGTTAAATTCCGGATTTTCGCCTTGGAAGGCATTAATCGGAATAGGGCCAAAGTTATCGGACATTTCACTCATCAGATAGGCCCTCCAGATGCGTGCTACCTGCATGAGATTATTGGTGTATTCCTTTTCGTTACCCGCTTCAATCTGCTTTTCGGCAATTTGAATAGCGGTACTGATGTGATTCAACCAGGAGGAGACCTCATTATAATAGGAACTCGTCCAGCCATCATTATAGGAGGCTACCGACAGCACGCCGCCATCCACATCGGCGGCCTGATGGGCGCCAATCTTCCAGTAGAGTACGAAAGACCTTTCTGCCACTCCGGGGTGCATTTGCGCACTAACTATGGAATTGTTAATAAAATACTCTACCTGGACTTGCTCTTCACTTGCCGCAGTGGGATCAACATTTACTTCCGAGAAATCGGAGCAGGAAGACAAAACTACGGTCGCTGCTAACAATAAACAGGTTTTCTTAAATAAATTCTTCATCACAATCTTATTTTAAGTTTAGAAACTAAAGCTCACATTAAACAGAAGTTGTCTTGCCGTAGGAGGAGTGGCATTTTCAAAGCCAACCGCATTGGTCCCGGT
>DATGUX010000334.1:0-3179 GCA_035300985.1 Fodinibius sp. | reverse complement strand
TAATATTGATCAGGAAGAGGTGGGTAAGCTGATCAAAAAATATGATTTACTTGCTGTGCCGGTCGTTTCAACGGAAGACCATCTGCTGGGCATTGTTACGGTTGATGATATTATGGATATCCTCGAAGATGAAACGACAGAGGATTTTGGTGAGTTCTCTACAACCAAGGGGGCTACGGATATCACCTTAACTCCCTTTGCAGCTGCCCAAAAACGCTCGCCCTGGATTATCGCCCTTATGTTTTTGGGACTCATCACCGGCAGTGTTATCGGCCGCTTTGAGGAGACCCTTGAATCAGTTGTAATGCTTGCCTTTTTCATCCCAATGATTATGGATTCTGCCGGGAATGTTGGCACACAGTCATTAGCGATTTCCGTTCGTGGTTTGGCACTTGGCACCATCGAAGATAGCAGCTCGTTGAAAATAATATGGCGAGAGCTACAGATCGGTTTTTCCATTGGACTTATTTGTATGGCCGTTATAACCACGCTTGTTTCCTTGATCTACAGTAACTTTGCCTTAGCTATCAGTGTAGGCTTTTCTATACTGGTTACCTTGAGCATGTCAGCGGTTATTGGAGCAGTTGTTCCGTTAATCATCAATAAGTTGAATATCGATCCTGCCGTAGCGTCCGGTCCATTTATAACAACATTAAACGATATTATCGGTTTATTTATTTATTTTTCCATTGCCACGTCCCTGATCGAACTCCTGTAAGTATATGTGAGCAAAACAGCTATGGGAAGTCATTGTGGCGCCTCTTTAGCAAGGTAGTCCATCAAAGTAAGGGCTGGACAGGACTTCCAAATAACTCTGGGAATAGCTGATATAAGATGCGGGATTAAATATGCTTGATATTACCTGTATCTTCAGCTAAGTTCGCTTTCCTTTTTAGCTGCTAGTCATTATGAAGTATTTGACCTTTCTGGTTTTTGTTATTTCTGCGGCACTGTTTTACAGTGTCAATATATCCCCGGAGCTGTTACCCTTGTCGGGGTTGATACCTCTGTTGATACCGGTTTTCCTCCTTTTTAACATCTTTTTATGCTTTCTTTTAGTCCTGTCTAAGAAGAAGCTTTTTGTCGTGCCCTTGGTAGCCATTATTCTGGGCTGGAGATTTGTAGGAGTAACGCTGCAGCTGAATTCAGATCGTTCGGGGAAAGAGGGAATATCAGTATTAAGCTATAATGTGCACATGTTTAATTATAAGCAGATGGAGGAACCGGGTATTCGAACCGATATTCTCCAGTGGATAGGGAAACAGGACGCAGATATTATGGCCTTCCAGGAATTTTATCAGGATAGTACCTCTTCCCCCAATGCTATTGGCTTCCTTAGAAAAGACGGGGCTTATGATTACGCTATGCAGGTAGTGGAAGAGTGGTCGGGGAAACGCCTTTTTGGGCTCTCTATTTTCTCTAAATATCCTATCGTAAATCGTGGCACATTATTTGAAAATCGCAAGACCAATGGGGCCATGTTCGCCGATATTAAAATAGAACGGGATACCATCCGTGTTTATAATGCCCATTTGGAGTCTATGAATATTCCGGCCGGTCAGCTCGGTGATATTGAAGGGATCAAGCAAAACTATGATAAAACGCTTGAGAAAATAAATAAGGGAACAGTGAACCGGGCAACACAAGTTGATGAGCTGACAAAGCACATTCAAGGAAGCCCTTATCCGGTATTGTTAACGGGAGACTTTAATGATGTGCCGTACAGCTATACCTATTTCTCAATACGAAATCTACTCAAAAATGCTTTTGAGTCGGCTGGCAATGGATTTGGCTTTACCTTTAATCGAGTGCTTTTCTTTCTCCGTATTGATAATATTTTTTACAGTGACGCTTTTGAAGCGCTGCGCTTTAATACCCTCAGAGAAGCCGATTACTCCGACCATTATCCCATACAGGCTGTTTTTAGGCGGAAACCCCTGATCCAACAAGAAACGGATTAAACTAAAGCCATTTACACTGCCCCACGACCTCTCCTTACCGATACATCGGATAACTAACGGTTGCCATTTCTGAATGGAGTGTTTGAGGCTCTTCCTTTTTGAGTAAGCCTTGTCCAAAGCGCCGGGCAGAGTCACTCCCCGAAGAAAGATTATTTCATAAATTTTAATTTGAAATAATAGTTTACAAAGCGTACTATACAAAATTAATTAGCTGTGACTAATTAAGGATCAGAGAACGCTTTAAAATGGAAGTAAAGATGGATTATAATATTACAGTTGAAGATCTACAGGTTTCTTATGTGGGGAATACCGCGTTGGAAGATGTCTGCTTTTCCTACGGAGCGGGGAGGTTGATTGGCGTTTTAGGGCCCAACGGTGCGGGGAAATCCACCATGCTAAAGGCCATGCTGGGCCTGATCCCCAAAGACAGCGGAAGGATTACCATAGCCGGTCAACCGGTGGATAAGGTCAGGAAAGAGATTACCTATATTCCCCAGCGATCCAATATCGATTGGGATTTCCCCATCGTTGTAAAGGATGCGGTGCTGATGGGAACCTTTCCCAAAATGGGATTATTTCGACGTCCGAAGGCATCAGATCGGGAGCGGGCCATGGGGTGTTTGGAAAAAGTGGGGATGGAGGCATTTGCAGGTCGTCAAATAGGGGAGCTCTCCGGCGGGCAGCAGCAGCGGGTATTTATGGCAAGAGCTCTGGCCCAAGATGCAGAACTTTTCTTTTTGGATGAACCCTTCGTTGGCATCGATGTGAGCAGCGAGGAAATTATTATCAATATGCTGAAAGATCTGCGGGATCAGGGCAAGATCGTTTTTGTTGTCCATCACGATCTATCTAAAGTATCTGTCTACTTTAGCGATGTGCTGTTACTCAATAAAGAATTGGTGGCAAGCGGCCCGGTAGAAGAGGTTTTCAATGCGGAAAACTTGTCTGCGGCCTATGGACGCCCGATAGCCATGAATTTCGGGATGGAGGTGCCGGCATGATCCATTTTTTCCAGGATCTCATGCAGTATGAATTCCTTCGTCTGGCGTTGTTTACTTCTGTTATGGTAGGGATTATTTGCGGCGTTATCGGATCCTTTATCGTCCTGCGCGGACTATCGCTGATGGGAGATGCTATTTCTCATGCGGTACTCCCGGGCGTAGCGATATCTTATATGCTGGGTATCAATTACTTCTATGGTGCTGCCGTAAGTGGGAT
>DATGUX010000333.1:0-2080 GCA_035300985.1 Fodinibius sp. | reverse complement strand
AAATTTAATCAAACAATCAGTTCTATATTCGTAATCGCATTCTTATTGTTGCCCGCCTTCCAGGCAATGGCACAAACAGATAGCGATGAACATTATAATATGACCTCCATCCTGCCGGAAGGTAACGAGGTATCAGGAGGAAATTTCACCGGTACCGTGTGGGTAAATATGATCATACTTCCGGAAGATAATTTAAACACGAACGGGGGTAAGGTGACGTTTGAACCGAAGGCACGATCGAACTGGCATAGCCATCCAGGAGGGCAAATCCTCATTGTGACCGAGGGAACCGGTTATCACCAAATAGAAGGAAAACCCATTCAAATTATTCAGGAAGGAGATGTCATTAAAGTCCCGGAAGATGCAAAACATTGGCACGGAGCCTCTCACGAACATGCTATGACGCATACGGCCATTGGTCCAAATATTGATAAAGGCGGAGCTGAATGGTCAGAACCTGTATCCGATGAGGAATACAATAGCGTTAATTAAAGTTGAATCTAAGATTCAGGACAAGATTATGAGTACTGACAATATAGAAGGAAAAGTCGTCGTCATTACCGGAGCAAGCAGCGGCCTTGGAAAGATCATGGCTGAATATCTTTCTGACCGTGGTGCAAAAGGTAGCTTTAGGAGCGCGAAGTACAGACAAGATCGAAGCTTTAGCCGATTCCATTAATAAAAATGGAGGTAAAGCTATAGCTGTTACCACCGATGTTACGGACAGGGATCAGGTGAAAAACCTGGTAGATTTAGCCGTAAATGAATACGGTAACATGGATGTCTTGTTAAATAATGCTGGAATCATGCCGCTTTCACCATTATAGATGCTGAAAGTTGATGATTGGGATCAATGTATTGATGTAAACATTAAAGGAGTTTTGTATGGAATTGCGGCCGCATTGCCTCATATGAAGGAGCAAAAATCCGGTCAAATTATTAGCGTTTCATCCGTGGCCGGACATACTATTAGTCCCGGTGGAGCAGTTTATTCTGCGACAAAATATTCAGTGCGAGTGATTTCAGAAGCATTGCGTCAGGAAGTTAAGCCGTACAACATTCGAACCTCAGTGATCTCACCCGGAGCGGTAGATACTAACCTGCCAAACAGCGTTACTGCCGAAGGGGTGGCCGAAAACATTAAGAATTACTATAATGAAAAAGCCATTCCTGCTGATTCCTTTGCGCGTTCTGTTGCCTTTGTAATCAGTCAGCCGGAAGATATGAACGTAAATGAGGTACTGTATCGTCCGACCAAGCAGGAACTGTAATTACATCTTCCTTATCCTACCAGGTTGCGGATATATTAATAGCAACCTGATAGGTAAATTAAATCAACTTATTCGAAATGATTGTAGAAGATATAAAGCAGTTTTTTGTGAACTGATACAAGATCTCTGTTAAGGCCAAGAACAAACAATTCCAATATCGCTTCAAGTCCCCTCTTCACCTTTATCTTAGCTATGGTGTTTCAACAATATCCCCGTTATAGACCCTTAGACGGCGCCTGCCCACTTTACATAACGGGCCCTTATCCGACCGTTGCTACCCTTGCTCTCCAAGTTAAATGGTGATTTGTTTACCAAATAAACTTTATTTAATTTACTTTCCATTAATTATAAATCGCTCAAACAACATGGCCACAAAAACTCTCGATCAGCGCATTGTAAAAACTCCGGATATTTGCGGCGGAAAACCGCGCATTGACGGCCACCGCATTACTAGAGGGCTTTGAACTACTTGGTGTTTTCGATTTTTCCAACATCAGGATTTATTTTTTTCAACAATGGCTAAATAATTCCTGTTCATAGCCTTATTCTTCATTTTTGACCCGAAAATCGGGCCGTTGAGGCCGATTTGGCCTCAAATAGGTACAGCTCACCCACCAGGTGGCCGTAGCCGAAGTGAGATTTGAATTCTTTTTTGCCCAGCTTATACTTCGTTCAATATTCCAACAAATAGCTCCCAGAATAAAGCGAGCTTTGTTTCTCAGCTTCGTTTTTGCTTTGGCTTTTGCCATTCCATAGCGTCTTTTAAGGGCCGAAAAAGGATGCTCGACGTAGCGGCGCACCCGGCGGTT
>DATGUX010000332.1:0-3397 GCA_035300985.1 Fodinibius sp. | reverse complement strand
GATCTGGTATAACCGCCAGCGCTTGCATTCTACGCTGGACTACCGCACACCGGCGGAAATGCAAGATTACTTAACCCAACAACAAGAACTGGCTGCATGATCTGGCTTAACTCACTGTCCATTTTTTTGTAGCAATTCCAGAATTATTCCAAAAATTCTTTTTGTAAGGAATTGCCTTAAGAAAGGTCTTACTTATATAAATCTCAATTAAAGTAGGACCTATGTTAGACTTAAGTCATAAAAAAATGATCGTTTGGGAAAAGAGTATTCTTCTTATCAAGGAAGTCTATCAAATTACTAATGGTTTCCCTCCAGAAGAAAAATTTGGTTTAGTCAGCCAGCTTAGAAGGGCCGTTGTTTCAATAACTTCAAATATTTCTGAAGGCGAAGCTCGACGCTCAAAGAAAGAAAAAAGAAGGTTTTACGAAATAGCCCTTTCTTCATTGGTAGAAGTTGATGCTCAAATTGAAATAGCTATGGCTCTAAATTTTATTTCAAAAGATGACGTTAAAACCTTATCAGATTTGCTTAATCAATGTTTTGCTATGCTATCAAAACTTAAGAAAACAAGATAGAACCTTTTCACTTCTTACTTCTCGCTTTTTCTTCAACACTCTCGGAAATGCATTAGTCCCAAAAAGTATCAATAATTTAGTAATCCTATAGAATCAATATTAGCTATGCTTAAAATTTCCTCCCTCAATTGTAACGGCATCCGTGCAGCCCATCGCAGAGGTTTTACAGATTGGGTGGCTCAAGGAAATCCTGATATTATTTGTCTGCAGGAACTTCGGGCCCTGGAACACCAAGTGCCGGGCCCCATCCAAGAGCTCGATTATCATAAAATATATCATACCGCAGAAAAGAAAGGCTATTCAGGCGTCGGAATCCTTGCCAAAGAAGAACCACTTACCACCGTCAAAGGTATCGGAGTAGATTGGATTGACCGCGAGGGTCGCGTGCTGATGGCTGAATTTGAAGAGCTCATCGTCTTTTCGGTTTACGCCCCAAGCGGTAGCTCAAGCGATGAGCGACAGAAATTAAAGATGGAATTTCTGGATCACTTTCTTCCCTTTGCTGAGGACTTTCTGAGTAAAGATAAACCCGTCGTCTTTTGTGGCGATTTCAATATTTGTCACAAACCCATTGATATTCATAATCCCAAACGTCTAAAAAATACTTCCGGCTTTTTGCCCGAAGAACGCGAATGGGTTACGCAATTGTTAGAAACAGGCTTTAAAGATGTATATCGTCAACAGCACAAAGGGGAAGATGAACTGTACAGCTGGTGGAGCTACCGCGCAGCCTCTAAAGAACGGAATAAGGGCTGGCGCATCGACTATCATATGACAAGTCCATCATTGCTGGAAGGAACTAAAGAGGCAACAATTGAAAGGGAATGGGATCTCTCTGATCATGCACCGGTGACGGTTACTTATGATGTGTAGCAGGCATCCTTTTGCTTAGGTGGATTTAAGATTTTTCGCCATTTTTAATTACATTGAATAGTGGTGTAATTAAATTATTGATGTGGCGGAAAATAACTCTCAAAGCGAACTCGGTTTTGCCTCAGTCTGGTCCCTGGCGACCGGTGGTATGGTGGGAGGCGGCATCTACACCGCACTGGGCGTTATCGTAGCCATTTCGATTCAATGGAGCTGGCTCAGTTTTTTAATTGCCGGACTCATTGCTTTTACATCCGCATACAGCTACGTGAAACTGGCCACTCATTTTGAAGAAAGCGGCGGTGCCTTTGAATATCTGCGTGAGGTAAACCGAAAGGGACTGGCCGGCGGACTTTCCTGGATGCTCATCATTGGTTACGTCCTTACTATTGCTCTGTATGCTTTTGCCTTCGGTCATTATATTGCCTACGGCTTTGGTATGGACACACTAACGACCCGGGCATTAGCTATTGGCATTGTTGCTGCCATTATCGGGCTTAACCTGATGGGGGTAGGCAAGCTGGCCTCCGTCGAAATATTTATCGTCTGGACCAACCTTGCCGCACTTTTGCTGTTGGGTATCTACGGGCTGTTTCATTTCGATTCCATCCAGCTAATGGCCGGAACGGAACCGCGGGCCTGGTGGAGTGCCCCCATTGGCGCAGCTGCAACCTTTGTCTCCTACGAGGGCTTCCAGCTGCTTACTTACGATTATGATGAAATTAAAAAGCCCGAAAAAATATTAACCCCCGCTATACTTTCGGACGTAGCTTTTGTCATTGTTATCTATATTATTGTCACCATTGGTGCCGTAAGCCTGGCCGGAGCCCTCACAACCATCACGCAAAAACAGGTGGCCCTTGCCGTAGCTGCTGAACAAGCACTGGGCCTGCCCGGACTTATTCTGTTGGTAACGGCTGCCGCCTTTGCTACGGCCGCTGCCATTAACTCTACGCTCTTTTCGACCGCTAACTTAGCCAAGCGCATTGCCAAAGACGGTGAGTTTCCCAAGTGGATGGAACATCAAAACAGTAATAACGTACCCGACCGTGCGATCATCCTTATTGGCATTTTTGCAGCTATATTAGCGGTCACAGGCTCGCTTTCTACGCTTGTGGAAGCTGCCAGTCTGGTCTTTCTATTTACCTTTGGAACGGTAAACTATTTGGCCTACAGGCACATTAATGCTCAGGCATGGGTTTCAATGACCGGCCTCCTGTTAAGCGGATTCATTATGATTTTTCTGTTTTCGCGACTTATCTTTTTAGCACCGGTAGCCTTGAGCATCATCGCTTTTCTAAGTTTTGTAGTCATTTTTGTACGGCCCACCATTCTTCAAAATGTTAAGACCGATGGAGATCAGGATGATGAGCAATAAACAAATATTATCCTTTCTGTGTGCTGCACTGATCCTTTTAGCAGGATGTAACCACTCAAAACCATCCCGACCTGCAAAGCTGCAGCTTATTTCCATGATACCCGGGATAGAAGCCACGGCAACGATTAGCCCGAAAAGTTCATCCACCCAAAAGACCTCTTTCTCTCTTTCTTACGCCGCTCCATCGGGCTATCGATCCTTTTCTCCGGGACGTTATGATATCACCTATGCTGTTGACGGAAAAACCATTCTGAATCATACCTTTGCGTTAGGAAAGAACAGCTACCAAAGTCTGCTGGTGGCGGGTATGATGACTGATACCATGCAAACTAATCCTCAAACAACCCTATTTACTATCCGTAACATATTGGCAGGCAACGAAAATAACGATGCCAATGGCTATATGCCGCAATACCTTATGCTGCGCGATCAGTTTAGGGGAAGTAAAAAGAAAGGCCTTATTCGGTTGATTAACCTCTCTCCTTTTGCCCGGCCTGTTAGCATCCATAAGGAACAACAAAAGCTCCTGCACGCCGGCTATCTACATGAAACAGACCCCATGGAAATAAACCCG
>DATGUX010000331.1:0-3853 GCA_035300985.1 Fodinibius sp. | reverse complement strand
ACGGTTTCCATAAATCCGTTTACAACCGCCTCAGTTTCCACTTTAGTCAATCCGGTCGATGAAGATATTACATCTACAATGTCTGCTTTTGTCATAATAAATCACCCTTCAGTACTATCTTAGTTGAGGATTTAAAGATCGTTTGATCTTTTTTGTTTCTGGTTAATTTGGTGTGCCGCTTTAAATTACTATAATTTTAACGTTTTTTTAAGGATAGTCATAGAAAAGCATACAATTTAGTCTAAAAAGTTCGAAAATCTTTTTATACATTCTGCTTGGTTCTTTTTTAAATCTATTTAAGTTAATGCCGTATGGAAACTTTTGATCAAATTATCAGTTGGCTCGTCGATAAAATTTGGGGCTGGCCGGAGGCCCTCCCGGCCATGGTCGTCATCCTTTTATCCTTCGGGCTCTACATAACCATTCGCCTGGGTTTTATCCAAATCAGGCGATTTATGCACGGAATAAAAGTAGTGACCGGCTTTTATGACGATCCTGATGATGAGGGAGACATCAACCATTTCCAGGCATTAACAACGGCCCTCTCGGCCACCGTGGGCATCGGTAATATTGCCGGTGTTGCTTTGGCTATTCATATTGGCGGTCCGGGCGCACTCTTTTGGATGTGGATTACCGCCATTTTTGGTATGGCTATCAAATATACGGAAGTGACTCTGGCACAAGAATATCGCGATACCAATCCCGATGGCACGGTTTCCGGCGGCCCTATGTATTATATTGAACGGGGACTGGGCCCCAACTGGAAGTGGCTGGCCGTTGCCTTCTCAATATCGGCAGCCATTTGTGCCTTTTTGACCGGTAATGCCGTTCAGGCCAACACTGTTTCCGACGTTATGCAGAGTGACTTTCAGATCGATCCGTGGATTACCGGACTTGTTACCGCAAGTTTAGTGGCCGCCGTTATTCTGGGGGGCATCAAGCGCATTGGTAAGGTTACTTCCCGGCTTGTCCCATTTATGGGAGTTTTATATGTGGCCGGAGCGCTTGTTATCCTGCTACTGAATTATGAAGATATTATTCCGTCCCTTAGCACCATTATCAGCTATGCCTTTAATCCTAAAGCCGGAGCCCTTGGTGTAGGTACCGGAACCTTTATGCTGACCTTAAGTTATGGGGTCCAACGAGGTATTTTCTCAAACGAAGCCGGACAGGGCTCTGCTCCCATTGCCCACTCTGCCGCGAAAACGGACGAACCGGTCCGCGAGGGCGTCGTTGCACTGCTGGAACCCTTCATTGATACGCTGATCATATGTACTATGACCGGCCTGGTGATTGTTTCCACCGGCGCATGGGATATGCACCACAAAACAGCAATAAAGCCGGCAAACGATTCTTTTTCTTACGCTATTACCAACGGGAATGTAGATAAAGGAAGCCAGTCCCTATACTTCAGTAACGGCCTGCCCGAAAATGGCACTATGGTGCACTTTGATGCTCCGGTTGATACTATGTTTACTGACGCCAACTTTTCGATTCCTTTTACCGGGCGCATCGAACTAACCAAATCTAAAGAGGACGAGTCCTATAACGTCCAAAACGTTTATACCAAAGATGGGGCCAAACTATCTACGCTATATGGCGGCATTGTTGAGACCGGAGCCCCTCTCACAGTACAGGCTTTTGAGATTGGCCTGAGTCCACTTTTTGCCGGCGGCGGATACCTGGTTACCTTTGCGGTTCTCCTTTTCGCTATCTCCACCTCCATCAGCTGGAGTTATTACGGTGATCGGGCGGCCCAATATCTATTTGGCTTTAAATCAATTTTCTGGTATCGTCTGGCCTTTGTAGGCATGCACTTTTTCGGGGCTGTCGTCACACTCACTACAATCTGGGCCTTTGGGGATGTAATGCTGGGCCTGATGGCCTTCTTCAACATTATAGGGCTTGTGGCACTTTCCGGTAAGGCCTATGATATTACGAAAAAATACTTCAGCACCGTTCATGAAACTCCCGAATCTTAACTGACTGCTATAATGGATTCGCAACAAATTAAGCATATAACGCTCATTGACCATCCCGTCATCAGCCGGGATCTCACGACCCTGCGTGATGTTCATACCCAAACGCGTGACTTTCGGGCTGCTCTTAAGCGGATAGCCGTGATACTGGCATATCATGCGCTTAAGGAACTGCCGCTAAAGCAGTTTGAAGTTGAAACACCCGTTAAAAAAACAACCGGTTATGATATTGATCAGGACATTATTGTGGTCCCCATTTTGCGAGCAGGATTAGGACTCTCCGACGCCCTGCTGCAGTTTATTCCCGATGCAAAAGTGGGGCATCTGGGTATGGAACGCGATGAAACGACTCATCGGCCGGTAGACTATTACTCGAAAATTCCCGCGGGCGTTGAAGATGCAATGGTGCTGGTCGTTGACCCGATGCTGGCTACCGGCGGAAGTGCCGATGATGCACTCACTTTTATGAAGGAAAAGGGAGCACAACATCTGCGCTTTATTTCGTTAATATCAGCCCCGGAAGGGCTGGCAAAGATAGGCGAGAAACATCCGGAGGTGCATACCATAACAGCCGCCATTGATGACAAACTTAACGACGATGCTTTTATCGTCCCCGGATTAGGAGATGCAGGTGACCGCTATTTTGGTACGACATAGCAAATACGCCGTTCATATTTTGTTAGGCCTGTGGTTGCTTAGCGGGCTCACCTCCTGCGGAGAACTCTCGCAAGAGCAAGCCACGCAAGTCGATGAGGCACTGAGCGACTCGCTCACATCCACCACTGAAAGCTGGGGCATGGATATGGAACTTATTGAGGAAGGCCATAAAAAAGTACATCTGACGGGCTCCTACGCCGCCACCTATACCTCAGATGATAGCAGCAGTACCCGCATCAAAGGACCGGTTGCCATCCAGGTATTTGACACCACCGGAACTATCACCACCCACGTTACCTCCAACCGGGCTATTTACCGCACCGACGATGCTATCTTCGAGCTATTTGGCGATGTTCAGGTAACCACTAACAGCGACAGGCATCTGGAATCGGAATACTTAAAATGGATGCAAAATACTAACCGCATCACCACCCCCAAATTTGTTATTATCACCACCCCAACCGACAGCATTGCCGGGACGGGTTTTGAAGGTACAACCGATCTCGAAAACTATACCATTACCGAGCCCAAAGGACAGGTGCTCATCGATTAAGGTGGCAAATCGGCTCCGACACATACCGTCCCGAACTTCCGTTATCGCAGTACTACTGTTTGGTATTGGCTTTCTTTCTCTCTCTCTCATTGCCCAGGCCCAGCAAAAAAGAATTAATATTTTAAATGCCTCCCGCATTGTGGGCGGCACCTATCAGGGCCAGCAGGTACGGCGCATCTTGGGCGATGTTCATATCAGGCACAAGACCCTGGAGATGTACAGCGACAGTGCCTATCAGTTCATCAATCAAAGTAAGATACGTGCTTTCGGAAATATTGAACTGGATACCGGGACCGAAAAAATATGGACCGACACCCTAACTTATTTTACCGACGAGGATTTTAGCAAACTCCGCGGCCGTGTTATCATTGCTACCGACAGTACTACTCTTTTTGGCCATAGCGTTGACTACAGTTTTGAGACAAAAGAAGCTCATTTTCTTGATCGCATCCGTTATGAGGATCTGCAAGGAACCCTCAAAGCCGATTCGGGCTATTACTTTCGCCGCACCGATAGCGTCCGTTTTCACGGAAAAGTACAACTTTCCGATTCATTGCAATATCTCGAAGGCGACTCTTTATTCGGCAATCGCCGCAAAGAATATTATCAGCTGCACGGACATATTTTTGGAGATGACCGTAAGAATGATTCGAAACTTTTGGGC
>DATGUX010000330.1:0-7350 GCA_035300985.1 Fodinibius sp. | reverse complement strand
CCGGGTTTGAGCCGCATAGCCAAAGCGGCGGGTGGGATTGCCCAGGAACGAATATTACCCAACTTTGCCCATCAAACGTTTAAGAAGTGGTTTAACCAAAACCGTAACTGGACCAATGGCCATGAAAACCCAAAAGTCATTCTCTGGGCCGATACCTTCAGCAATAATTTTAAACCCCAAACGCTAATGGCTGCCACCGAAGTGCTTGAAGAGGCTGGTTATCGGGTAAAGATTACTCAGCAGTCGCTCTGCTGCGGACGTCCACTTTATGATTTCGGGTTCCTTGAACAGGCGAAGGACATGTTGGGGGAGATCCTGGGTGGCTTACGGGAAGATATTCGGTCGGGTATTCCTGTCATTGGAGTGGAACCGAGCTGTGTGGCCGTTTTTCGGGATGAGTTGTGCAACCTGATGCCCAATGATGAAGACGCCAACCGGTTGAAGCAGCAGACCTTTACGCTGGCCGAGTTTTTGATGAATGAGACGGAATCATACGAGGTGCCTCAGTTAAAGCGAAAAGCACTGCTGCACGGCCACTGTCATCACCAGGCAATCATGAAACTGAATGCAGAAGAACAGCTTCTTCAAAAAATGGATTTGGATTATAAAAAGCTTGATTCAGGTTGCTGCGGCATGGCCGGATACTTCGGCTATGAGGCAGGTGAACATTATGAGGTATCAATTAAAGCCGGAGAGCGGGTGCTGCTGCCGGCTATCCGCAGTGCGGATGAGGATACGCTGATTATTGCCGATGGCTTCAGCTGCCGCGAGCAGATTGAACAGGAGACAGATCGTGAAGCCATACATATTGCTAACGTTTTACAACTAGCACTGCATGAGGAGGGGAGGCTTGATAAGCATAGCAGCGCTATTTTATAAAGAAAATAAAAAACAATACTGCAGTTAAATTATACGCATGGATAATTCAAGTAAACAAACGATTTATACGATTGGCCACTCCACCCGTGACCTGGAAGAGTTTATTGAGATGTTGCAATCGTTTGATATTAGGGCCTTGGTAGATATCAGGCGCTTTCCGGGTTCGCGAAAATTTCCTCACTTTAATAAAGAGAATTTAGCTGATGAATTGCCCAAAATTGGTATAAATTATAGTCATTCTGAAGCTTTAGGTGGGAGGAGAAAAGTGCAGGAAGACTCAAAAAATGGCCGCTGGCGGAATGATTCTTTCCAGGGCTATGCCGATTATATGGAGACGAATGACTTTGAAAAGGCTGTAGAACAATTAGAAACATTAGCGTCCAACCAACCAACGGCTTATATGTGTTCAGAGGCGGTATGGTGGCGGTGCCATCGGTCGATGGTATCCGATTATTTAAAGGCCAAAGGATGGGAGATGCTGCATATTATGGGCACCGACCGAGCAGACGAACATCCCTATACTTCACCTGCGCGCGTGGTGGGCGACCGAGTTTCTTATTCTAAGTAAAACAGTTAATTCGAATCACAAATAATTTGTTATGGCTACAAAATATAACGTAGGCGATCATGTAAGCTGGAACTCAGAAGCGGGAAGGGTCTCCGGCAAAATCATTAAAGTTCATACTGAAGACTTCGATTATAAAGGTCATACCCATCATGCGTCGAAAGATGAGCCCCAATATGAAATAAAAAGTGATAAAACAGATCATATAGCCGCTCACAAGGGATCGGCGCTGACAAAGAAAGGAAATTAACCCGGATTATATTTCTTCGTCCTGCCAGGTTTTGGAACAGGATATCGCCTTACTTTGCCAACCAAAAAAGATAAGGGTTTTTGAAAAATAGAATTTCAACATAAACGAGCCAAGCTCCTTAAAGACAAGAGAATGAGTCAACAAACAAAAAGTGCTCCGGGAACTCCGGGAATGGATCCCAAATGGACCTCAAGCTCTAAAACAGGTATTGGGAAGGCTCTTAACGCCGGTTCCGATGTATCTTTCACGATCAGCCACGGTATTCTCAATGAAGTGTATTACCCACAGGAGGATATCGCCTGCATTCGGGATATGGGACTAATTGTTACGGATGGAACAGATTATTTTTGTGAAGAAAAACGACATACCGACCATTCTATACAATGGTTGAAACCCGGCATCCCGGCCTATCAGATTAAAAAACCCACTAAAACAAAAGATACCGAACTCGGGATTTATGTGGCCGATCTTAAATTCAGCAATAAGAAAGTAGACAAGATTGAACTTACCTTTTACTGGGAGGAAGCGGATAAATGGGAGGGAATAATTATTCGGTAAAAATTAAATAAACAGGAGGGATGCGGTTATTCGTGTCCCCGAAAGGAATTGAAAAAATATTAAACAATGAATAAACCAATTGGCAAAAAGATCTGGGCTATTGCAGAAGGATACCTGCCGGAGTGGAGTAACGGGCCGGAGCCGCAAATGGTAAGCCACGAAACGGCCTGTATTTTGAATACTTCCGACGAAGAGGCCCATATTGTGCTTCTGATCTATTTTTCAGATCGTGATCCGGCAGGTCCATATCAAATATCGATACCACCGCGGCGGATGAAGCATATCAGGTTCAATAATTTGGAAGATCCCGAACCGATTCCCAAAGATACCGATTATGCCAGTGTATTTAGCTCTGATGTGCCCGTTATTGTGCAGCACAGCCGCCTTGATTCGCGGCAATCCGAAAATGCCTTGTTAACAACCATCGCTTATGCAGAATAAGGTAGGACGGGCTGGTAACCCGTCCAGCAGATTAAACAATATCAGTTGAAATAATGAAAATCTTAAAGTCAGAACTGTTATGAAAAATCAATCCTTCAACAAAGTAGTCGTAATCACAGGCGCTTCCGCTGGCTTGGGCCGTGCTATTGCCCGTGAATTTGGCAAGCACGGGGCCAAAATTGGACTGCTGGCCCGAGGCATGGACGGACTGGAAGCAGCTGAAGAAGAAGTTAGAGAACTTGGCAGCCAATCCCTGGCCATTCATTGCGATGTCAGCGACCCGGAACAAGTGGAATCGGCCGCTGATCAGGTAGAAGCAGAACTGGGGCCGATTGAGGTATGGATCAATAATGCCATGGTGAGCGTTTTTTCGCCGTTGGATCAAATAACGCCGGAAGAATTTAAGCGCGTTACCGAGGTCACTTACCTGGGGCAGGTATATGGCACGATTGCCGCATTAAAGCGGATGCTCCCGCGTAATAAAGGCTCTATTATTCTGGCGGGTTCGGCCTTGGCCTATCGCGGCATCCCCCTGCAATCGGCCTACTGCGGAGCCAAACATGGAATTCATGGTTTTTTTGAATCACTGCGATCGGAACTGATCCATGAAAACAGCAATGTCAACGTGAGCATGGTGCAGCTTCCCGCGATGAATACCACCCAGTTCGGATTTGTTAAAAGCCGGCTTCCCAACAAGCCGCGTCCTATGGGTACTATTTACGAGCCGGAGGTAGCGGCCAGGGTCTTTTTTGAAGTAGCTAATAACGAACACAAAGAACGGGAGGTATTTGTCGGATTTCCTACTGTACAGACCATCGTTGGAAATAAACTGATCCCCGGCTGGCTGGACCATTACCTTGCCCGCACCGGATATCAGGGGCAGCAGACCAACGAGCCCGAAGATCCCAACCGGGAAAATAACCTGTGGGAGCCTATTCCCGGTGACCATGGTGTTAGGGGAACCTTTGACGGGCAGGCCTGGGATTTCAGTCCCAAATTCTGGGCTGCCACCCATAAGTGGGCTTCTATGGCCGGGGCCGCGATTGTGGGTATAGGAATAGGCGCCATGGTTGATAAATTTCTTTCAGATAGCTGATTAAAATAATTTCATTTAAGCTTGGAATATGCCGGATTGATAATTCCCTGTTTATCAATATCAATACTTTTGTTTCTATCGCCTGATTCTGCAACAGCAGATGCAGCCACCCTGGATCAGCTCTATATCTATTATCCTATTGCCACCGCTTTTGTTTTTCTTTCGGCCACGGGCTTCATCACCTACATTCTTTTTAAAAGCCGCGTCCGGAGAAGGAGGGAGAGCCTCCGCAAATACACGGTAATAAAAAAAGTAGTGATTTCCCTTACGCTGCTGGCATCGGTCTTGGTAGGGCAGTTCTTTTATCTGACACTCAATGCCGGACTGTTTATGCTGCTGATTGACCGCTTGTTTAACGCTCACCTGATGATGTAAGGAAACAACTAATTGCATTAGCTCTTTCTCAGTAGCCATATATAATCGTTTGTTATTTATTTCGGAGGAAAAGGGAACATTAAATAAGGCATAACAAATATACTGTAGTCTCCACTATACAATTGATATAGTGAAGGCTGCCACAGCGCCTGCCCAGTCGGGGAGGCTTAACAGCAAAACGGCAGCGTAGCAGCCGCGACCACAGAAAGTTCCCACTATTTACTATATGATCATTCCCGATTATTAATGATCATATAGTAAGCTTTTAAGTGGGATGAGTAACGATTATGTTGCTGTTCTTATACAGATGCTCTCATTCAGCGGCCACGACGAAGGGCTGATTACCATAGATGTGGATAACGACATCTGTGGTAGGTTTTACGGCTTAGGGCTACCCGACCTTCTACGCACTTTACCAACGCTGAGTATAGGCATTATGGTGTTGAATGCTCCATCTAATGCTCTTCTGGAAATCAGGATAAAACCTGACCGATAGGTACCTTTATTTGCTGCTACCATAACGGGTAACTCACTCCAATATGCATTCTCAAAATATCCTTATTATCGAGGACCATCCGTCCGTTTCGGCGGTGTTGGCCCGCATGGTCCGCAGTATGGGCCATGAAGTAATAGGGGAGGTGCAGACCGGTGAGGAGGCAATCCGGTGGACCTTAACAGAGCCGGTCATTTTTGCTTCGACCAGCCCAACGCTATTGGAACAGGAACAGCGCAGAAACAACCCCTGCAGCGCTTTTTTGACGAAGCCCTTTACCGCTGAGGAGTTGGCAACTGTTATAGGGCAATTGGCGACGGAAGGGGGCACATCAGAGGAATAGGCCTTGAGACAAGCTTATTTTATTGTTTGAATTACAACGTAAGGCCCCGAATTACAAATGATATTCTCGACCTCTTCTCAGCAGCTCAGTTCTATCCAAGAGTAATTTATTATTGTTCGCTTATGTTTTCCAGCGGTACCAGGCACATGATACGGGTCCCTGTCTTCCCAGACGGGCCGCCGGCCGGGCCGATCGCAAAGGATCCGCCCACCTGTTGGATCCGGTGGCGCATGAGGGCGATGCCCTGACCTGAGGAGCTATTGGAGGTTGCGGGGAGGCCCTTCCCGTCATCAGTTATTTGAAGCCGTATCTGCCCTTGGCAGGTATCGATTCGGATAACAATATTGTCAGCTTTCCCGTGGAAGACAGCATTTTTGACCGCCTCCTGAATAATGTAATAGCCGTTAGTGGCCAGCTCTCGGTTGGTAATCTTGTCGATGATAGCCCCGGTATGCAACTGTAGGTTTACCTCATGGATGGTTTGCAGCCGCCGGATAAGCTGCCGGTAGGTATGGGCCAACTCGTCCGTCCGGATATCCACGGGGGCGATATCATGGGCAAAATTTCGTACGTCGGTTATGCTTTTATCAATCAGGCTCATGGCCTGGTTGAGTTGGATGGTTATGTCGTTATCCTTTTCGTTTGCGGGCAGGTCCTCGCATATCAGCGCCAAGGTCATTTTGAGCGCGGCCAGCTCTTGGCCCAGGTGGTCATGCAGATACTCGCTGAGGTTCCACCGTTCGGTTATGTTATCCCGTAAGATCTCCTTTTGCCGTTGGTCGCTTTGGCTGAGGGCCCCGCCCAACTCGTTGTTGATAGAGCCCCGCAAATCGGTAAATTCGGTAAAGGTGAGGACGGCGCCCTCTGTGGGGCCCTCATTCGAAGAATATGGGTACAAGCCGAGGATGTACCAGCGGTCATTTCTTGTGCGTACTATTTGCTTTCGTTTATTTCCGGAGGTCCACACGTCCCGAAGGTCAGTTACCAACGAGGCCTGATTGATGTTCTTGATGATCTCTTTGAACGGCCATGGCTTCTCGGCCGGTCCAACTTCAAATAAGTCGCTGCCCAGAAAGGAGATCGGATGAACACAGAAATCACAATCAATAAAGATGATCCCCACTTCACTGGCTTGGAGTGTCTGTGCTATGTCATCATTAATTGCCTCAAAGTTGTCCATGGGCGTTATTGATTAAAAGTAGGGATGTTTTTTCAGCGAGCGACAGCGCTGAGGTTTCCCCTGAGCCACCTGCTTGGCGCCGCACGATTGCGCTATATACCGAAGCCTTAAAATCCAACTCTATTGTAAAACCTTATTGGACGGCCTTTTTTACCCACTGATGAGACCAATAACCCAAAAAGGGAGAAATTACAACGAGCAAAATAAACAAGACAAACATAGATCATAAGTTTATAGAAAACACAAGTATAACTAAAGATGCCTTCCCCAAGGTACTAAAACCCTGGTCATCAACCAACAATTAGTCTTCAACAACAATAGGTACACCCCAAAAGGCCGTATGGTAATCCGAACGTGATCAGCGAAGCCAGTTGCCAGTTGTAGGTTTAAGTATTGAGATTTATAAACTAAGTGGAAAGAAAACCGTAGGTGAGGACTATCTGCTTGACATTCTCCTTTTTAAAGATGTTATGCGGCATTTGGATAGGTTAAGTTGTATTGATAATAGTTTGAAAGCTTATTCAAAATGTCCCATTTTCAACTTCATCTTTATATTCTTTAGCAGCACTCAAAATAGTATTGTTTACATGGGCATATTGTTTAGAAAAAGGAGGCCATTTATCACCAAGGCCAATCGCATCATTTATTACAAGCACTTGACCATCGCATTCAGAGCCTGCTCCAATTCCAATCGTTGGGATTGATAAATTTTGGGTGATTTGTTTGCCAAGTTCATTTGGAATATGTTCAAGAACAATTAAAAGGCTCCTGCTTAGGCTGTTTAAGACTGTCATCGAGAAATAGCGGCTGAAATAATTTCAGATAACACTCCCTGATAATATACCGCTGATATAGTTTACTCTGCTCATGATTTTTCCTGACAAAATATGATCCCATGCGTTTATCGATCCGGCAACTACTGTACCCATTTTAGGGTATACCCTAAATCGATACGATTCTTGGAGGTCGAAATCGTCATTTATAACCTGCATTTGCCTTTTTCGATACAACACCCTAATTTCGATACGCTTAAAATCTCAATTTAGGGTCGCCGCCAGCCATCCCGTTCCCTCGGAAGAGTTCTGAAAAGATTTTGCAAGGGAAAAGTATGAAAGAGGAAGGAATAGTTCTGTATATGTTCGCATAAAAAAATAAGTCCTTGTTGTGCAA
>DATGUX010000329.1:0-5937 GCA_035300985.1 Fodinibius sp. | reverse complement strand
CGCATCGGGATTATTCTCCAGTAGAAAGTCAATGGTTTGTGATCCTAAGTGTCCGTTTGCTCCTGTTATGAGTATCATAATGTTGAAAGTTAAATGGTGAATGTTGAATTAAATTAATTGTGTAAAACTTTCCAGCCGGCCAGTCCATTGTAATTGCTTCTGATCGTTTGCTGCAAAAAATCATATGTTATCTCGCGTTCCCATAGTTGACGGGTCCCCGGTAATAATCGGATTGAATCCGGCCGTTTCCATCAGTTCGGTGACGGTCTGTAATGCATCCTCATCGTCGCCCGCAATTAAGACTTCCTCCTGTTTGCCATCAGTAACCGGCGGCTTAAAATCAGTCGAGCTTGTACTGTCAAATACTTTAACGATCTTGGAATAAGGAAGCCACTGCTGCAATCTTTCCACCGCATCGGTACCAGCTTCGGATTTCACCCTGCTGGGACCTTCATCTGAAAGACGGACAATACTCACCACAACTTTCTGTGTCGCAACCTCCCGTATATTGTCGGCAATTTCTTTTTCCTGATCGCGGGGCACTGCCAAGACAATAATGTCCGCCTCCCAGCTGCAGTCGTGGGCACAGTCCAGATCAACCAGATCAGGATTAGAATGGATAGCATTGATTTCCTCTTTCAAAGGTTGTAATCGGTCAGGGGCCTTGTCAAAAAGAAGCAGGCGATAGTTGCCTCCTGCAATACCTTTAGCGATGGCGGACCCCATTTTACCGCCTGCGCCGATGATGGCTATCGTTTGTTTTGTAATAGGCATAACAATTGTCCAGTTCGCAGTTAATCTTTTTGTTACAGCAAACTTAACTAAAGGCAAGGGGGCAGCCATTGATATCTGTCAGGAAAAAGCCTTGATATATATCAAGAACACTTTGGCCGGCACGTTATGGCTGTTAATTATGGTTGGAGCTGCATATCTCTTTTGTGTTTCCCCTGTTGGAGCAGCAGGGCCTAACCTTCATTCCTCAAACGATATAAATTCCACTGCCATTTAATAGAGTCAGTCTTAGGTTTAAAATAAGCACCCTTTACATAGCGACCTATCTACTGAAGGCTCTGGTTATTTTTTGGAATGCTGCCAGTCGATATTAATGTTGATGGAATTAAGTTACAAGACTAACTTGGACTCAAATGACAGACCATTGTAAACATCTGAGTGATATCAATCCCCAGGATATCGACATCCCTGACGAACCGTTCTGCGAAGAATGTGTAGAGATGGATGATCCGTGGGTACACCTGCGTATCTGTACCGAATGCGGGCACATCGGTTGCTGCGACAGCTCCAAAAACAAACATGCCACCAAACATCATCATCGTTCGGGGCATGCCGTGGTACTATCGGCCGAGCCGGCAGAGCGGTGGGCCTGGTGCTACAAGGATGAAGAAATGATGGAATATTAAGCTAATGATATAATCCAGATATCAATTTAATGGCGTTTAACGCTGAATCGCTAACTTCAATTAAAAAATGTTATGGCCAAAAAAGTTGCAGATCAATTAGTGGAGATGTTAGTAGAAGCCGGGGTGAAACGAATTTATGCTGTAACAGGTGACAGCCTCAATCCCGTCAATGACGCCATCCGCCGTGACGGACGCATACAATGGATCCACGTGCGCCATGAAGAAGCGGGCGCATACGCCGCCAAAGCAGATGCGCAAATGGCGGGTGTTGGATGCTGCGCGGGCAGCAGTGGTCCCGGACACGTACATCTGGTCAACGGTTTGTACGACGCCCACCGCGAACGGGCGCCGGTTATCGCCATCGCCTCTACCATTTTTACCGATAAACTGGGTATTGAAAATTTCCAGGAAACGAATCCCCAAAAACTCTTTGACGATTGCAGCAGTTATTGCCATATGGCAAATACGCCCAAACAATTTGCCACGATGATGCAAACGGCCTTGCAAAACTCATTGAGTGGTAACGGGGTCTCCGTCGTAGGCCTGCCGGGTGATGTGGCGAATGATGATGCATCAGACATCGTCTCCTCAACCGAGGTCTATAAGCCGCAGGCCAGCCTTCACCCTTCAGCCGAGCAGACTGATCAGCTCGTCAATCTCATAAATGAAAATAAAAAAATATGCCTTTTTGCCGGTATGGGTGCCAAAGATGCCCGGGAAGATTTGGTTACGCTTGCCCAAAAACTTAAGGCGCCGGTAGCCTATACCTATCGTGCCAAAATGGAGATTCAAAAAGACAACCCCAATGAAATAGGCATGACCGGACTGCTTGGGTTGAAGTCGGCCTATGAAGCGATGCACGACGCTGACCTGCTAATAATGCTGGGAACCGATTTTCCATACAGCAGTTTCCTACCGGAAAAAGTAACCACGGTTCAGGTTGAACGGCGCGCCGAACGCATCGGTCGCCGGGCTAAAGTAGGTCTGGGTATCCAGGGGGATGTTGAACCGACGATTGAAGCGTTGTTAAAAAACGTTGATGAAAAGGAAGACGGAGCCTATCAAACGAAACACTGCGAAATCTACGGGGAAGTAAAAAAACGGCTGCAAACCCACGTGAAGGCCAAAGGCAATGCCGATCGTATCCAGCCCGAATACGTGGCAGCGCTCATCAACGACATAGCCGATGATGATGCTATCTTTACCGTGGATACCGGCATGAGCGCCGTTTGGGCGTCAAAGTATCTGCACGCAAAAAGTGGCCGGAGTATGTTAGGCTCGTTTAATCACGGCTCTATGGCTAACGCCATGCCAATGGCTATCGGGGCCGCCCTGGCCCAGCCCGACCGCCAAACCGTGGCTTTCTGCGGGGACGGCGGTATCTCTATGCTGCTGGGTGATGTGGCAACCATCTCGCAATATCAACTACCCATCAAGCTTGTTGTATTCAACAACCGCAGCCTGGGCATGGTAAAGCTGGAGATGAATGTGGCCGGCTATGAAGACTGGCAAACCGATATGCATAATCCCGATTTTGCAACCCTGGCCGAATCAATGAATATAAAAGGTATAACCGCGCGTAAACCGGATGAAGTTGAGTCGGCGCTCGATGAACTGTTTAATACTGAGGGGCCTGCACTGCTCAGTGTATTTACCGATGATGAAGCGCTGGCAATGCCGCCCAGGCTGGACTTTGACCAAGTAAAAGGATACAGCAAATTCATGAGCAAAAAACTGATGGACGGCGACTTTGATGAAATCCTGCAGCTGGTTAAAAAGGATTTGGGCTATTTAAAGGATTCGTTATAAATAATACTTCATCACGAAGTAGGGACGACCTTACCTCTCTTATTCATCAATGAGGACGGCCTCAGTAAAATGTATTATTATGTCTTGGATATATTTATTCATCGCCGGTTTATTTGAAATAGGCTGGGCTGTTGGTCTAAAATACACCGAAGGTTTTACAAAACTTTGGCCATCTCTTTTTACTGGTGTTTCCATGATAATTAGTGTTGCCCTATTAGGCCTTGCTCTGAAAAGCTTGCCCATAGGAACAGCCTATGCTATTTGGACGGGAATTGGAGCCATCGGAACCGTCATCTTTGGCATTTACCTATTTAATGAACCGGCCACTGCTGCTAAATTCTTTTGTATCAGCCTGATTCTTATGGGTATTGTTGGTCTCAAATTAATTCAATAATAATCCGGGATAGGAATTGTTTCTTTCTTTTTTGGGTTCATCTTTAGTAATCATTTGCGCAGTCCTTTGGAAATTTTCTACCTGTAGAAGAACCAATCTTTATGTCAAGTGACGAAAATACTTCAACCGATACCTCTGATTCCGAGCCGGCATCGCGCGTCTTGTACAAGACCGATATCGCGGTGATCGGGGCCGGCCAGGCGGGACTCTCTTCAGCTTATCACCTTGACCGGCAGGGACTGGAACCGGGACGCGGATTTGTAGTACTCGACCAGTCGGAAGACCCGGGCGGGGCCTGGCAATATCGCTGGCCGTCCCTCACGCTGACCACAGTCAACGGCATCCACGATCTGCCCGGCATGTCCTTTGATAAAGCGGTCAATACGGATGAGGAAGACGTGCAGGCCAATATTGCCGTGCCAAAGTATTTTAAGACCTATGAACAGGAATTCGATCTCCCGGTCTATCGGCCGCTAAAAGTAAGGGCTGTTTGTGATCGCGGTGACCGGCTTAAGGTGGAAACGAATGGACCTCACTTTTCTGTCCGCGGCATTATCAACGCCACCGGCACGTGGGAAAGTCCGCATCTTCCCGACTACCCCGGCAAAGACCGCTTCAAAGGCCGGCAGTTGCATACCAAAGACTATGAGACTGCGGATGAGTTTAAAGAACAGCATGTGATTATCGTGGGCGGAGGCATATCAGCTATACAGCTACTTGATGAAATTTCACGGGTAACTAAAACTACCTGGGTTACCCGCCGGCCGCCGGATTTTCGCGAGGGTTCCTTCACCAGGGAAGACGGGCGTGCCGCCGTGGCCATTGTTGAAGAGCGCGTGCGCAACGGCCAGCCGCCCGGCTCTGTCGTATCATTAACGGGCTTACCTGTGACCGATCGCATTAAAGCCATGAAGAAGCGCGGAGTGCTGAAGCGACGGCCGATGTTCAGCGAAATCACTGAAGAGGGGGTTCGCTGGAAAGATGGGCATACCCTTAAGGCGGATGTCATTCTCTGGTGCACGGGCTTTCGCAGTTCGCTCGATCACCTGGCGCCGCTTATGCTGCGGGGTGATGACGGGGGGATCACCATGACGGGCCGGCTGGCTACACAGGTGGAGAAGGATCCAAGAATTCATCTGGTGGGATATGGTCCCTCTGCCTCCACCATCGGCGCCAACCGTGCAGGCGGTGCCGCGGCAAGAGAACTGACGAAGTATCTGGGGCTCCGGTGATAATCTATTAAAATTGATATGCAAAAATGAATGCTTTTAAATATGCAAATAAACCGGAAGAAATTCCGGAATTGTTTGTTAAATATTGGAATTTGAGAAATGCCGACGGTATTGCTGACCTGTTTATTAACGATGCAGAGTTTGTAAATGTGGTAGGTATATGGTGGCATGACAAAGATGCCATTCGAAGGGCTCATGATTACGGCTTGAGGGTGATATTTAACAAATCGGAGCTGAAGGTACTGAAGACAAAGGTAATGAATGTCGAGAAAAATATAGCCGTGGTGCATGCCAAAATGAGGCTGACTGATCAGACGCCACACGGAGATGTGAACACACCTCACAAACGCAGAAACATATTCACTTTTGTGCTAAAAAACTTTGACGGCCGGTGGAAATGCCTGGCAGCACACAATACGGATATTGTGCCGGGTAAGGAAACAAACATTGCCGGTGATGAGGGAATAAAGGCGGTGGATTACAGATCCGGATGAGAATTACTTATCTACTGGTGTCAGTACAGCCAGAATAGAAATGTAAGCTACAGCATCTGGTCCAAGTTGCAAACTTGAACCAGATGGAGTAAGAGAGATTCAGATAGAAATGCCTGCTTTGTTCTGTTCACGATGAGTCGCTTGGCAAAGAGGCAGCCTGCATGTCGTTATCGATGGGCAATATTTGACCCGGTATGATCCAGTACTCCATTGTAACCGTGTACCGCTGGTTGCATAGTCGATTCGATATTTTGTTCGGTAAGAATTTAGAATAGTGATGCGTTTATCCGGTTCGTTGATATATCAATGCTACGGGGTCATTTGGCTGCGAACCCGGCTCAGGGTTTCGGGACTCATCCCAAGATAGGAGGCCACCAGGTTCAGTGGCACGCGATTCATAAATTCGGGATTCTGTTGGAGCAGGCGGGCATATTTTTCTTCAGCGGTGAGTCCCAACGCATTTTCTAAGCGTTGATGCAGAGCCAGGTAGGCATTTTCGAGAATAATGCGATGGTAGCGTTCATAGGGCGGAATCTCCGCCAGAAGTTTTTCATGATTCTTTCGGTCCAGCATGAGCAACTCACTGTCTT